>JBOHFY010000167.1:0-8287 GCA_050699895.1 Pseudonocardiaceae bacterium | reverse complement strand
CAAGGTCAACGACGAGGTCAAGAAGCACTTCCGGCCGGAGTTCCTCAACCGGATCGACGACACCATCGTCTTCCACCAGCTCACCGAGGACGAGATCATCAGAATGGTGGACCTGATGATCGCCCGGGTGGAGGTGCAGCTGCGCAACAAGGACATGGAACTCGAGCTCACCACGTTGGCCAAGAAACTGCTGGCCAAGCGCGGGTTCGATCCGGTGCTCGGGGCCCGGCCACTACGCCGGACCATCCAGCGTGAGATCGAGGACCAGCTGTCGGAGAAGATCCTGTTCGGCGAGATCGAGGCCGGGCAGATCGTCCTCGTCGACACCGAGAACTGGGACGGCGAGGGCCCAGCCGAGGACGCTCGGCTCGTGTTCCGCAGCGCGGCAAAAACGCTGCGAGTCCCCGACGCCCCCCTCGTCGACCTAGACAGCGCCCCCACCCCCGACTGAGAGACGCTGCTGGGGGACCCAGCCATTCGGCTCCGAATCGCGCCTGCAGGGCCTTCCTGACCGCCATTCGGAGCCGAATGGCGGTCAGGGGGCCGGCTCGGCGGACTGGACTACCTCGAACTCTAAGAGGGAGGATCCGGTCGCTACCGGCTTTGCTCGCTCACCGGAGTGTGCTTCCATCGCCGGGCCGTTTCGCCAGGACTGGAAGTGTTCTTCGGTCTCCCACTTGGTGTAGACGAAGTACCGGTCGTCCCCGGCTACGGGGCGCAGCAGCTCGAAGCCCAGGAAGCCTGGGGCGGAGTCCACCGACCCATGACGGGCCGCGAACCGGCGCTCCAGCTCGGGACCCGCGCCTTCCGGCACCTGAATTGCATTGATCTTCACGACGGCCATGCCGCCAGCCTACGGGCAGCACCCCGGTGCCGCCGCGCGTTCTCCGGGAAGGGCGAAACTTCCCTCGCGCGTCTGCTCCACCAGGCCGTCGACAAGCAACGAGCCCAGGCACCGGTCGCGCTGCGGCGCGTCGTGCCAGACCGCGTCCAGCCGGGCTCGGGGCACCGGGTCCGGCGCCGCCCGCAGGACGTCCAGCAACAGCCCGCGCACCTGGCGATCGGTGCCCGCGAAACGCTGTGCCGGTCGAGCGGGGGTAGCGCTCGCGGGCTGGCCGGCGAGCATCCAGGCGCACTCGCCAACCACCGGGCAGTCGGCGCAACGCGGCCGCCGCGCGGTGCACACCACGGCGCCGAGCTCCATCAGCGCGGCGGAAAAACGGGCGGGCCGCGCCCTCGGCAGCACCCGCTCCGCGTCGGACAGGTCACGGGAGGTGGACGGCGGCCCAGAGTCGGCCATGCCGTGCACCGCCCGCGCCACCACCCGGCGGACGTTGGTGTCCACCACCGGCACCCGGTGGCCGTACCCGAACGCGGCAACGGCGCGGGCGGTATACGCGCCGATCCCGGGCAGCGCGAGCAGCACGCCCACCTCAGCGGGAACGATGTTGTCGTGCCGCGCGGCGATGACGGTGGCGGCCGCGTGCAGCCGCAGCGCCCGCCGCGGGTAACCCAGCTTCCCCCAGGCGCGGACGACGGTGCCGGGGGTCTCGGCAGCCAGGCTCGAGGGCGTGGGCCAGCGGGCCAGCCACTCGGTCCACACCCCGGTAACGCGCTGCACCGGGGTTTGTTGCAGCATGACCTCGCTGACCAGAACACCCCACGGCGTGGTGCCGGGCTCGCGCCAGGGCAACGCCCGCGCATGGGCGTCGAACCAGGCGATCAGATGTGTCGGGTTCACGGTTGAGGCGGCAAGACTTCGGCGAGGTCGCCGGTGTCGACATCCACCACAAAGCCGCGCACCGCAGTGGTATCCCCCAGGAACGGGCTGCGCCGCACCCGTTCCACCGACTGCCGCACGTTGGATTCGATGTCGCGGAAGGTCTCGACCACCCAGGTGGGTCGCAAGCCGGTCGCTTCCTGAAGTTCAGAGCAGAAGTCCTCGTCAGTGAACGTCGCCATCCCACATTTGGTGTGGTGTACCAGCATCACCTCGGTGGTGCCCAGCTTTCGCTGGCTGACCGCCAGCGAGCGGATCACGTCGTCGGTGACGACGCCACCCGCGTTGCGGATTACGTGCGCTTCGCCGGACTTCAGCCCGAGCAGCTGGGCCGGGTCGATCCGAGCGTCCATACAGGCCACCACCGCCACGCGCAGGCTGGGGCGGCCCGGCAACGGGCCAGGGCCGGTGCCCGAGCGCGCTGTGTTGCGGTCCACCAGATCTTGTATCGCCGTCATGGGCCTCTCCTTCGCTGTGGTGGATCGTAGGCCAACAGCAGCCGTGCCCAGGCGTCGCCGAGCAGGGTCGGGGTCGCAACGTAGTGTGATCAAGGCGACCACAGGGTTGTCATGGACCGAATCAGTCCCTACTCTGTGTGGTGGGGCTTGGCGCGATATACGGGTAATCCACCGATTGGGTGGTGGGTTACCGCTCTGTGTCGCGTCGAGACGAGGTGGTAGGTGTGCGGGTCGTCGGTTCCCTCGGCCGTCTGGGCACGATTAACCTGGGCACGATCACGATGAAGCGGGTGTTGGGGCGATGAGCGCCCCGGCCCCGCGCTGGGCTGACGATTTCGCGCACCCAGCGCTCTTCTACCGTGGCGCCGCAGAGTATCTGGAAGGCACGGTGCCGTTCATTCGCCAGGGACTGGCCGCTGGCGAGCCCGTGGCGCTGGCGGTGCCGGGCCCGAACCTGCGGCTCATCCTCACCGAACTGGGCACCGACGCCGAACAGGTCCGGCTGCTCGATATGACCCGCTCCGGCCGCAACCCAGGGCGAATCATCCCCAATGTGCTGCGCGCTTTCGTCGATGCGCACCCCGCCACGCGAGTGCGCATCATCGGCGAACACCTCTGGACCGGACGCACCGCCAAGGAGTACCCGGCCTGCGCCCAACAAGAAACCTTGATCAATATCGCACTCGCCGGCCGATCAGTCACCATGCTGTGCCCCTATGACGCCGACCGAGTGGGCCCACAGACCCTCGCCGAGGCCGAAGCCAGCCACCCGCATCTGATTGATGCCAGCGGCGAGCGAGCCAGCACCGGCTTCGCGCCCGACCGCATCGATCAGTTGGGGGTCGTCACCGACGACAACCCGCTCTGCTCGCCAGCGGCGGGTCCTAGTTTTACCTTCGACATCACCAAGGCCGCACTCGCCGGGCAGTTCGCCTGCGACCATGCCGTCCGGCTGGGTCTGGGCAGTGATCACGCGGAGCTCAAGATGATCATCAGTGAACTGGTGGCTCGTGGCCTCGTTCCCGGCTCGGCCACCGGTACGCTGCGCATCTGGGCCGAGCGAGGTTACCTGGTGTGCGAAGTACGACACTCCGGACACGGCAACGAGCCGCTCGCCGACCGCCCGCTGACGGAGCCCAGGCGACCAGACGGCCGTGGCCTGCTGCTGGTCCACCACCTGTCTGACCTGGTCCAGCAGCGCACCTACCCGCAGGGAACCACCACCAGGGTGTATCTGAAGCTCCCGCCCGCCGATGGGCCATCGAATGACCAGCGCGGGCCGGCCACCGCGCCGCCGCGTACCCGACCCGCACCGACTGCCAGCCCGACACCGTTGCCATGGCAGACCTACGAAGCGCTGCATGCCGCTGAGCGCTTCGGGCGGTACCTCCCGCAGGACGCCACCGCCGACGCCACGCGGCTCACCGCCGCGAGCGGCGAAGCTCGCCCAGCTGAACCGGTCCTGGAGGCATTGACCGCGGTGGAAACGCTCGCCCGGGTGGTGGACCGGTGGCGGGCCAGGCTGGTGCGGTTGGCTCGGACGCGCGGCGCGCCATGGACCGATATCGGTCAGTCGCTCGGGGTGAGCAAGCAGGCCGCGCACGAACGCTACGGGCGAGCACGCAGCCGGCCGACCGGCGGCCCTGGACTGCCGGGCCACGCCTGCCCGCCGCCGCCCGGCCAGGGCACCTAGCCGTGGTTAGGGGTTGCGGATCAGCGCTCTGAACCGGGGCCCCCACCACGGCTTGCGGCCCCAGGCTAACAGCTTGCCCTGGGCGATCGCCGACCACTGACTCTGGCGGTTCCAGAGCACCATGAGCATCGCTACCGGATCGACCGAGATATGGCAGTCGACCGTGCGCGGGGACGGATCTTCGATGCGGAGCACGCCATCGTTGAAGACAAAATGGAAACGATCCCCTCCCCGGATTCGCAGGTCGTAGGTGACCCGAAGGCCCGCCGCCCGCCGCGCGTCCACCATCGCCCGTGGATCGAGAGCTTGGAGCACGGGTATAATGAGCCGCCCCAATATCATAGCCGCGCGGGCCGGCTCGATCGGCCACGGGCGCCCGGCGGCGTGCGCGATGTCACCACCGTGCATGACAGTCTCGTTCAGCAGGTGGTAGGTCAAGGTCGACTGGCGAACGGTGGTTCCTTGGACCAGCCAGGGAAGTAGCGCATCGGGGTCCGCTCCCGCGCAGTCGCTGAGGTACTCCCGCGCCCGGGCCTCGATGCGGTCCGCCAGGACACTCGGATTCCGCTCGGGGTCGGCCCGCACCGCGAGGATGGTCGTCTCGTCCATGTCCCACATGTCCCTGACCAGTGAGTCCCCAGCGACGCCAGCGAGGCCGGGCAGCACCTCGTAGACCCGCGAAAGGTCACGTCTGGCCAGGCCGGGCACGACTATCCAGGCCTGGGAAAGGTGCATGGCGACCTCACCGAGGCTCCAGCACCCCACCGCGTGACGCTCCGGGTCCTGGATGGATCGCAGCAGCGTCGTCACCCGCCGAACCTCGGCACGAAGCGCGTCCTGACCCTGACGCCAACGAGCCTGCGTTTCGTTCGCGACCACGTCAGCCTCCTCACTCATCGCTGGAGTCGGGCAATAGCGACGATAGCAAAGAGCCCGGGGGACCCACATACGCGAAATGACGGATGCGGATCCCCCGGCTACGCGGGACTAGGTGGTGACCTTGGCTCGATGGCGTCCGCCGGTGGAAATCGGAGCGCGGGCACAAGCTCGGAGGGCGCCCGCCACATCGTGATGGATGTCGATGACCTCACCCAGCGCGGTGATGTCCGGCCGGGCGATGGCTGCCGAGCGCGGATCGACCACGACCGCGAGGTGACCGTCGATGTCGCAGGAGTCCAGTGCCGCGAAGACTACTTGCATTCCGATCAAGTCAAGATGGGTGACGGCGGACAGGTCAATGACGACGTGCGGCCGGCCGTCGCGGACCGCTTCGCTGAGCTTGTCGGCCAGGTCCGGCGCGGTGGCCAGGCCCACACTGCCCGCTACCCCGCACACAGTCGTGTTCGGTTGGGGACTACTCACCGTTACGAGAACCATGGGTCCACCAAGCGGTAATGCTGGCATGATGGTGTCAAACTGGCTGTGTGTCACTGGTGTCACAGGTCGACTCCTCCCCCCGGTATTACAGTCGAGACCCGACCGTACACGCTCAGCAACCAGGGTGAAACGAAACGTCAAGCAAGCCTGACGACCAAAAACACCCATTTTGCCCGAAAAACTCCCGATGACCTTTTCGGTGGAGTGCTCGCGGGAGTGCTCGCGTCGTCACCGCGCGGGCTAGCGCCCAACCCGGACCGTTGGCGGCGCGTAAGTCACTTGCTGGGTGAGCAGGGAGTCGAAGGTGGCCAGCACCGCGTCGCGGTTCGGCCCGAACACCTCCACGAAAATCGCCCGATTGTAGAGCACGTAGACCGCCCGGTACGCCACGGAGTCCGAACCCGGAGCGGTACCCATCACCGTCACACCTTGTAGCGCGCGGTGGTCATCGGCCTTAAGCCCACCGCGGCGCTGCACGTCGGCGATCGTGTCCGCCACCGTCGTCGCGGCCTTCTCGTCAGGCATGGTGAGAGCGAACATCGCGATCGTGTTGGCGCCAACGGTGGTGGTCTTGACCATACCGTCGGTCATCCTGCCGGCTTGCAGCGCGTAGACGGTGAGGCCGGGCAGCAGGCCGGCCCGGCCCGGGCTCATCAGCTGGGGTAGGTCAAACAGACCGTCACCACCGCGGGGCTGACCGGGGGGATCGCTCAGAGCGTGTGCGGTGTCCACCGGTGGCGCCAGCTGGGCCGGCGGGGCCGGCAGGTCACGAGGCGCCGTGGTCGGCTGGGGCGCGGCGATCGGATCACCACTGACTCGGCTCGGTCCGTTGGTGAGGAAGTACGCCACCGTGGCGCCCACCAGCCCCAGCACGACAACCGCCAGCACCGCGATGCCCATGAGCTGCTTGGACCGGGACCGCACCACGGGTGTCGTGAACGCCTCGGCGCCCTGGCGCAGCCACGCGCTTTGTTGTTCGGCGATGGGCGGTAAGCCCTCCTCGGTCCATGGCGGTGCCGAGGCCTCGCGGATGGGCTCATTGAGAGGCGGCTCGAACGGCTGGAACAGGTCCCGGGCCTGGTCCGAGCCCTGCTGGTAGGCAGGAATGGCCCGCATCACCTGAGTCACCTCCGCGGGGTCGCCCTGGGCACTGTCGCGCCCGCGCGCGCTCAGCACCCGCGTCGAAGCCTCCGCCGGGGAGGTGTCCCAACGGAACGCGGGCGGGAACGGGCTGGCCAGCTGTGGTGCTTCCTGGCGTGCCCCAGGAGGTGCCCCAGGAGGTGCACTGTCCGCAGGCGACTCGTTCGGCTTCACTCTGCCACCCCCTGAGGGTCATCGGGTCGGTGGCACATTGTGCACAGCAGCCACCCTGCGTTCACGGTCGACCTCCTCCTGGCAACGGCGGGTGTTAGTCTCCCGCCCGTGCCGCTGCCCCCGAAGGCGCATCCGAACACCGGTTTCGCGTGGCTCAGGATGATCGGCGCGCTGATCGTGGTGGTCGATCACTCCGCGTCGCTGACCGACGCGTCACGCCTGACGGTCTTGCCCACGTCGTGGAACCTCTCCCCCGGCTACATCGCCTTGATGGGGTTCTTCGCGATGAGCGGCTACCAGATCAGCGACAGCTGGCGCCAGGATCCGTGCTGGTGGCGTTTCAGCGTGAAGCGGGTGCTGAGATTGTGGCCGCCGCTGCTGCTGGTGGTGCTCGTCACCGCCCTGGTGATCGGACCGCTGGTCTCGACGTCCGACCCGTCGACGTACTTCTCCGCTCGGGCCACCTGGGGATACATCGTCCACAACGCTGGTCTGTACACGTTGCAGCATCAACTGCCCGGGGTGTTCGTCAACAATCCGTGGCCCTGGTCGGCCAACGGCGCGATCTGGACGCTGCCGATGGAGCTCACCGGCTACCTGGTGGTATTGGGGTTCGGCGCCGCCGGGCTGTTTCGCCGGGCGCCGTGGTTGACGATCGCGCTGATGCTGACGCTGATCGGGCTGGACCGCCGATTCGACGCGAGCATCGGCAAACCCGGACATGGCGGCTCGCTCCTGCAGGTGCCGATCGGGTCGATGGTCTCGTTCCTCGTCGCGTTCAGCATCGGAATGGTGCTGCACACCTACCGGGACAAGATACCGCTGTCCCCGTTCGTGGCGTGGTCGCTGGTCGGGCTCCAGATCGCGGTGCATACCACCAAGGTCGGGGCTTTCACCCTCCCGTTCATGGCCGGCTATGGCGCGCTCGTGCTCACGTATCACTGGCCGGCTCGCCTGGAGGGTTACGATTCCTGGGTATTCGGTAGCTACGGCGTGTACTTGTGGGGGTTCCCGGTCCAGCAACTGCTGATCATGGCTGGGGCCGATACCCAGTGGTCTCTGACGGTGACCGCACTGCCTCTGGCCTACCTGTGCGGCTGGCTATCCTGGCGTTACGTCGAAGCGCCGACACTGTCGTTGCGCCGTTACCTTCCGCACCGCGAGCCGCGCCCCCGTTCTCATATCCCGAGTCCTGGCCCCTCCAGCCCCAGCCCTCATACTTCGAGCATCAGCCCTCGGCATCGGCTCGCGAAGCTGCGCGAGCGGGCCGAGCGGGAGGCGGCCGTGCCGGCAGCCTCGGCGTAATCTGACGGCATGGCGCTATTCGGACGCGGCAAGACCCGCATGGTGACCGCCGAGGAGGCGCTACCCGGGCGATCCACCCCGGTGCCGCTGGCGCAGCGGCATGCCGTGACCAGCCACCGCATCGTGCCCCCGTTTCCTGACGGGCTGCGCACCGCGGTGTTCGGGATGGGCTGCTTCTGGGGAGCCGAGCGGATCTTCTGGCGCACTCCCGGGGTGTACTCCACCGCGGTCGGCTACGCCGGCGGGCACACCCTCAACCCCAGCTACGAAGAGGTGTGCTCCGGGCGGCCCGGGCACACCGAAGTGGTGCTGGTCGTCGTCGACCCGGCGCGGATCTCCTACCGCGAGCTGCTGCGGGTG
>JBOHFY010000166.1:0-4621 GCA_050699895.1 Pseudonocardiaceae bacterium | reverse complement strand
GTGGTCCGCTTCGCGAAGGGCGAGCGGAAGCTGGAGGTGATGCGCCCGCACGTGGACCGGTTGACGCGGGCGGGTCGGACTGGGGTGGCCGCGGTCGGGGTGGCTCAGGAGTTCCAGCGGGTGTTCAGCGGGACTACTTACCATCCCGAGGAGGGTGGTGGGGGGCTACCGAGGTTCGGTTACGCCAAGACCGAACGCCGGGTGACGGCGTACTACTTCTACCTGGTCGATGAGGCATTCGAGCCGGCGTTCACCAAGGTGTGCGCGTATTTCCCGTATCCAGTCAAAATCTGGCTCAATAGTCACGAGTATTCGAAGCGGGCCGCCACGGCGCCGGGCATCGGGTTCACGGAGCTGGACAACGGGTACGCCTCCACCGAGGATCCGGTCAGGTTGCAACGTGTCTGCGACACGCTGGGTCCGGAAGCGATCCGGGAGTTCTGTGAGCGCTGGTGGGCGGTGTTGCCACTGCCGTTGACCGAGGCCGACCGGGCCGCGGGGTACTGGTGGGACATCTCGATGCGCCAGGTCGAGGTCTCCCGCACCATCATGTTCACCACGCCCCGCCATGCCCGGGAGTTCTTCGAGGCGCTGTACGCCGACAACCTCGATGTGGACCGCCCCGAGGAAATGCGACTGATCTTCGGCCGCCGAGTCGCCACTCCACCCATCGGGGGCTATCGCACCCGGTTGTTGCGCTCCGGGGACGAGGTGACCCTCAACGCCCACTTCCAGCACTCCCGGGTGAAGTCCTACCCCAAGTGCGGCCGGGCGCCGCAGATCGAGACGGTGGTCAACGACACCGGTCATCTCGGGGTAGCCCGGCGCCTGGAGCATCGGGAGGAATTATCGGTCAAAACCCGTGACGTCAACCGCCGCATGGTCGATGCTTTCCGTGCCGGCCAGAGCTGTGTCCTCGCGAGCCCAGCCTGTGAGCGGGTCGCGCAACCCACCCTCGACGATGGTCAGAGGGCCCCAGCCCTACAGTTCGGCGACCCCCGGGTCACGGCCCTGACCAGCGCCCTGTGCGCCATCGTGCACACCATCACCGGGTTCACCAACCGGAGCCTCCGCACCCAGGCGACCACCCTGCTCAGTGAACCCCACACAACCAGCCAGATGAGCTATGACCCGCAACGCCTGCAACTCACAGGCCTGATCACCCCACTACCCCACTCCAACACCTACACCCTGACCCCCGACGGGCAACAAGTCACGATCTTCTACACCAAACTCCACAACCGACTCCTCCGGCCACTCACCGTAGCCAACGACCCACCCGCACCCCTCACCCTCCACCAAGCCCTCCGAGCCATCAACCACCACATTGAGGACTACATCACCGAGCCCCGCATGACCGCCTGAAAACTCGGCTCAAATGTCAAGCTCCTAGCGACCAAGGAACGGGAACGCTAGGAGAGGAGGCGCGGGATGACCCGAGCGGACCTGTCCCGCGCGGTGTGGCGCAAGAGCAGCCGCAGCGGGCTCAATGGCGGCACAGAGGACTGCGTCGAGCTGGCGGCACTGGACGATAGCCGGATCGCGGTGCGGGACAGCAAGCACCCCGGCGGGGCCGTGCTGTTCCTCCCCCGCGCCGAGCTGGCCGCCTGGATCAGCCGCGTGCAGAACGACGGGCTCACTGACCCGGCCTAGGCACTTGAGTGAAGTTTTTAAGCGGTTATGCGGACCTCGGTGATGTAGTGGTTGATCACTCGTAGGGCTTATCAGAGGGCGAGGGGCGCGGGTGGGCCGTTGGTGGCCTTGAACAGCTCTCACGTCGAGTTCGGGAACCACAGCGCAGGCAGGCTCGGTTCGAAAGGAATAATGCCCGCAACCCCCGCGAACTGCGATGTTCGCAGGGTGTCGAGCGCCACCAGCCCAGATGACCCCCGGGGTGCAACGGGAGGTGCTTCGAGCATGGCAACGATTGCGGTCAACTTGATTCGGCCGGAGGACGAGCTGGGTGAGATTCCCACGCGGCTGCATGCTGCCGGCTGGACGGCGAGCGCGGCGCTGGCGGCCCAGATCGTGGTGCAGGTCATGCGCGGTGAGCAGCCAGCACAGCTGCTCAACCCGCAAGCGTGGCGGAGGGCTGTGGACAACCCGTGAGTGGCGATGCGAGTCCTAGGTCGCATCGCCACTCACGGGGGCCTCCGGCCCCTACAACCGAAGCGTGGCCGGTGAGTGCAGCCGGTTGCGGGTGTCCAGGACCCGATCGGCGTGCTGCTCGAAAAGCTCCCAGTCGATCGCGTCGTGGTCAGCGAGCACGATGACCAGATCGGTATCGGTGACCTGACGCGGCTCGCAGGGCACCATCCGGATGAAACTCGGGATCTCATCAGGGGTGATGAGCGGGTCGATCGCCCGGAGATCAGCCCCCAAATCGTCGAGTTTCTTGGCGACGGAGATCGCCGGCGATTGCCTGGTGTCCCGAGAATTCCGCTTATAGGCCAGCCCCACCAGCAGGATGCTGCTCCCGTTGACGGACTTGCGCCGCTGGTTGAGATAGGTGACCACGCGGGACACCACATAGTCGGGCATGTGGCCGTTGACATCGTTGGCGATATCGACGAAACGGAAAGCATGGCCCAGGGACCGCAGCACCTGCCAGGACAGGTACGAGGGATCGATCGGCAGGCAATGCCCCCCGACGCCTGGCCCGGGCGTGAACTTCATGAATCCGAAGGGCTTCGTGGCGGCCGCGTCGATCACCGACCACACGTTGAGCCCGAGGCCGTGACAGTACATCGCGAGCTCGTTGACCAGGGCGATGTTGACGTGGCGGAAGGTGTTCTCCAGCAGCTTGGCAAGCTCAGCCTCCCGGGTTCCGGACACCGGCACGGTTCGCTCGACGAGCCGGCTGTAGAAGTCCCGCAACGCCCGCAGCGAGGCCTGGTTCACCCCAGCGATGATCTTTGGAGTGTTGTGGAACCGCCAGATCTCGTTTCCCGGGTCGATGCGCTCGGGGCTGTAGCCGACGAAGAACTGCTCGTCCGCGCGCAGGCCCGAACCGGCCTCGAGGATCGGGAGGAAGATCTCCTCGGTGGTACCAGGGTAGCTCGTGGACTCCAGGATGACGCAGCATCCGGGTGTGATGTGCGGGGCGATGATGCCCGCGGCATTCTCGACGTAGCTCAGATCGGGTGCACCGTCACGCAAGGGAGTGGGTACGCAGACGACCGCGACGCCGAAACCGGCCAGTGCCGCTGGATCGTCGGTGGGCAGGTACCGCCCAGTGCTCATCGCTATCGCGAGGTCACCGTCGGTGATGTCGTCGATGAACGTCTCGGCCTTACGGAGGCAATCGATACGGGTCTTGTCGACGTCGAAACCGACGACGTCGAAACCGACCTCAACAGCCCGAATCGCTACCGGCAGGCCCACGTAACCCTGGCCGACCACCGCGACACGGCGCGGAGAAATGTCGGAAATGTCGCGCATGGAAGCCCCCGTGAATAGTTGTCACCCTAGGCGACTACCCGAATACTAGCGGTGTCGCGATTAATCGTCAGCTACGCGCCTTTTGTGAGCTCGCTCTCGATGACGCTACGGTCAGGAAGGTCACATCGACCACGCGGGAGCTCGTACCGAAGCGGGCTGAGAGGGCAGCTGGGTGCTACCCGGGGCTGTCGACCGCAGAACCTGTCCGGGTAATGCCGGCGTAGGGAGAGGCTGATCCATGACAGAGCTGCACCAGCGGCCGCGAAACCACACCGTCCAACCCGCCGTGACCACCGGCCCGATCACCGGGTCGCGGAAGGTCTATCGCGAGGTGGGTGACGGGCTGCGGGTGCCCGCCCGCCGAGTGGACCTGACCAACGGGGCACACCTGGACCTGTACGACACCTCAGGTCCCTACACCGACCCGCAGCCCTCCATCGACGTCGGCCAGGGACTTCCCCGGTTGCGGCAGCCGTGGATCGAGGCCCGCGAGCCGGTCCGGAGCGCGGCCACCCAGCTCGCCTGGGCCCGCGCCGGCGTCCGCACGCGGGAGATGGAGTTCATCGCGGCCCGCGAGGGCGTCGATGTCGAGTTGGTGCGCGCCGAGGTGGCGCGGGGCCGCGCGGTGATCCCGGCCAACCACCGGCACCCCGAATCCGAACCGATGATCATCGGAAAGAAATTCCTGGTGAAGATCAACGCTAACATCGGCAACTCGGCGGTCACTTCCTCGATCGAGGAGGAGGTGGACAAGATGGTGTGGGCCACCCGCTGGGGCGCGGACACGATCATGGACATGTCCTCCGGCAAGCGGATCCACGAGACGCGAGTGTGGCTGCTGAGCAACTGCAGGGTCCCGGTCGGCACCGTGCCGATCTACCAGGCGATGGAACGCTGCGACGGTGACCCAGCGGCGCTGACCTGGGAGATCTACCGGGACACCGTGATCGAGCAGGCAGAGCAGGGCGTCGATTACATGACGGTGCACGCCGGCGTGAAGCTGGGCTACATCCCGCTGACGGTGAGCCGGGTGACCGGCATCGTCTCCCGGGGTGGGGCGATCATGGCGGCGTGGTGCCTGGCGCACCACCGCGAGTCATTCCTGTATGAGAACTTCACCGAACTGTGCGACATCCTGCGCCGTTACGACGTGACGTTCTCCCTGGGCGATGGCCTGCGC
>JBOHFY010000165.1:0-3556 GCA_050699895.1 Pseudonocardiaceae bacterium | reverse complement strand
GCACGGGCGGCTGGGCGACGTGGTCGACTCGGTGCATGCCATGGCGGTGTTGTTCGCCCTGGACCGGCGCGCCGCGGTGGACGAGCTGCGCGCGCTGCGCCGCCGTCATGACGTGGTGCTGCTGGATCGCTACGTCGCGTCCAACGCGGCATATGGCGCAGCAAGGCTGCACGAGGGCGCTGGTGGCCCCTTCGTCGAGTGGGTTCGCGAGCTGGAGGTGGACCGGTTCGGCGTCCCGGTGCCTGACGTCCAGCTGCTGCTGCGGGTGCCGATGAGCGTCGCGGCCGCCCGAGCGCAGCGCCGGGCGCGGGCCGACAGCGCGCAGGCGTTGGACCTGTACGAGACGGACCTCGGCCTGCAGGCTCGGTGCGCGGCCGTCTATGACGGTCTGGCCGCCGGTGGCTGGCTTGCTCCCTGGACTGTCCTCGACGGCGGTGTGCCCACGCTCGGTGACGTGGCGACGCGGATGCTCGACGGGTAAGGCCTCGCGCGCGGTGTCTCGATGGGCAGTGCCACGATGGTGGGTATGGCGGCTCGTGTGCTCGTGGTGGAGGATGACCCCGCATCGGCTGAGATGTTGGCTATCGCGCTGCGCCAGGCGGGCTTCGAGACCTCGGTGGTCGGCGAGGGCCCCAAGGTGATGCCCGCGCTGCGTGAGCTGAAGCCAGATCTGGTGCTGTTGGACATCATGTTGCCCGGCATGAGCGGTATCGAGGTGTGCAAGGCGATCCGCGCCGAGTCCGGTGTCCCGATCGTGATGCTCACCGCCAAGAGCGACACCGTCGACGTGGTGCTGGGCCTGGAGTCCGGCGCCGACGACTACATGATCAAGCCGCCCAAGACCCAGGAGCTGGTGGCGCGGTTGCGAGCCCGGTTGCGCCGCATTGAGGCCGACCCCGCTGAGCAGCTCACCATCGGCGACCTGGCCATCGACGTGCCCGGTCACCAGGTCAGCCGGGACGGGACGCTGATCTCGCTGACTCCGCTGGAGTTTGACCTGCTGCTCGCGCTGGCCCGCAAGCCGCGCCAGGTGTTCACCCGTGAGGTGCTGCTGGAGCAGGTCTGGGGCTATCAGCACGCCGCGGACACCCGATTGGTCAATGTGCACGTCCAGCGGCTTCGGGCCAAGGTCGAGCGGGACCCCGAGCATCCGGAGGTGGTGCTCACCGTGCGCGGCGTCGGGTATAAGGCCGGCACGCCGCGGTGAAGCCGCTCTCCGGCTGGGCGGCCCAGGGACTGCGCCCGGCCGCTGGAGTGGCCAGTGAGCTGTCCGCGAGGGTCGGCGCGACGTGGCGCCGCTCCCTGAAGGTCCGAGTGGTGAGCAGCACCGTCGTGCTGTCCTCCACCGTGGTGCTGGTGCTGGGCATGGTGCTGCAGGCTCAGCTCGCCCAGCGGCTGATCGAGAGCAAGATGCAGGCCGCGCTGGCGCAGGCCGAGAACAGCAGGGTCCTGGTGGAGTCCGAGCTGGGCGCGGTGGATCCCACCTCGGCGTCGCTGGCCGGCCGGCTCACCACCACCGTCGATCGGCTGACCAACCCCGACTCGGCTGGTACGCCGTCCGCGACGGCCAGCGCTGGCGCCTACGAGCCGGTACTGGTGAACGGCGGTGGCCCGCCGGGGGTGGCCGGCACGGGGCAGAAGATCGGCCCGCTGGAGGACGTCCCCTCGGTCCTGCGCTCCGCGGTGGAACGCGGCGCGCTCGCCCACAAGATCACCACAGTCCGCCGGGGCTCCACGTCGGTGATCATGCTGGCTATCGGCATGCCCGTCGCCAGCGCGGGTCGCACTATGCAGCTCTACCTGCTGTTTCCGCTCACCGCCGAACAGCGCACGCTGACGTTGGTGCAGTCCACCCTGGTGCTCGGCGGAGTGGTGCTGCTGGTGCTCATCGCGGGTATCGCCAGCCTGGTGACCCGCCAGGTGGTGGTCCCGGTCCGCCAAGCCGCCGAGGTCGCTGAACGATTCGCCCACGGCCACCTTTCCGAGCGCATCCCGGTCGTCGGGGAGGACGACATGGCTCGGCTGGGCACCTCGTTCAACGAGATGGCGGCCAGCATCCAGCGCCAGATCCGCCAGCTGGAGGAGTTCGGTGAGCTGCAGCGTGGTTTCACCTCCGACGTCTCCCACGAGCTGCGCACCCCGCTGACCACCGTGCGGATGGCCGCCGATCTGCTGTACGACTCGCGCGAGCGGCTGCACCCGGCGCTGCACCGCCCGGTCGAGCTGCTGGTGAGCGAGCTGGACCGGTTCGAGGCGCTGCTCGCCGACCTGCTGGAGATCTCCCGGCTGGACGCCGGGGTCGCCGAGCTGTCCGCGGAGACGGTCGATGTGCGCGTCACCGTGGCGCAGGCGGCGGCCTCGGTGCGCGCGGTGGCCGACCGCGCCGGCACCCCGCTGGAGCTGGATCTGCCGGCGGCGGAGGTGCTCGCCGAGATCGACCCCCGGCGGGTCGAGCGAATCGTGCGCAACCTGCTCACCAACGCGCTGGACCACGGTGAGGGTCGCCCGGTCCAGCTGACCGTCGCCGCGGACTCCGACGCGGTCGCGGTGCTGGTGCGCGACTGCGGCATCGGGCTGCTGCCCGGCCAGCGGGACCTGGTGTTCACCCGATTCTGGCGCGGCGACCCCTCGCGTGACCGGCGGACCGGGGGTACCGGGCTCGGATTGTCGATCAGCCTGGAAGATGCTCGGTTGCACGGGGGCTGGCTGCAGGCCTGGGGTGAACCCGGCCACGGCAGCGCCTTCCGGCTCACGCTGCCGCGAAGCCGGGGCACCCAGCTCACCAGCAGCCCCCTGCCGCTAGGCCCGGGCAACGCCCCGGCGCCGGATACCGCGGTGCCGACTGGACCGGGGCGCCCGTGATGCGCCGGCGCCTGATCACCACTCCGCTCGCTGCCCTGTTAGTTTCCCTCGCGGGATGCGCGGCGGTCCCGGCGAGCTCGGACCTGCACGTGGTGCGCTCCATGCCGGTAGGTTCGCGACTGGCCGCACCGGCTGGTCCGGAACGGGGCGTGGACCCGTTCCGGCTGGTCCGTGCGTTCATCGGGGCCACCGGCAGTCCGGGAGGTGGGCACGCCGCCGCCCGCGCTTTCCTGTCCCGGGACGGGGCGGCGAGCTGGAACGACCGAGCCGGCCTGACCGTGATCGAGGATTCCCCCGGGGCCGCTCCCCAGGCCGGCCCCGCCGCCGGGGTCCGCCGCATCCGGGTGGGGGGCTCCCGGCTGGGCGAGCTCAGCGCGGATGGCAGCTTCACCCCGGCGGCGGGGACCTTCTCCGTCCCGTTCGACGTGGTCTCCGAGCATGGCGAGTGGCGGATCACCAACCCCCCGCCGGGGGTGCTGGTGGAGGCCAGTGCCGTGCAGCGCAACTATCGCCAGGTCCGGGTCTGCTTTGTCGACCCCAGCCGCGGCACTCTGGTGCCTGACCTGCGCTGGGTGCCCGCTCAACCGGCGTCCACGCTGCCTGGGCGAGTGTTGGACATGCTGCTCGCTGGACCCTCGGCGCGGCTGGCTGGCGCCGTCCGGTCGGCGATCCCGGAAGGGACCCGGCCCAGATC
>JBOHFY010000164.1:0-8501 GCA_050699895.1 Pseudonocardiaceae bacterium | reverse complement strand
CCTCCATGATCACCTGCTGGGTACGCAGAGCGATCTCCGCGGCGCGCTCCGAGGGCAACGCCAGGGTCTCGTCCAGGGAGTTGGTGTGCATCGAGTTGGTGCCGCCCAACACCCCGGCGAGCGCCTCGATCGTGGTGCGCACGACGTTGTTGTAGGGCTGCTGCGCGGTGAGCGAGACCCCCGCGGTCTGAGTGTGAAAGCGCATCCACAAGGCCTTGTCGCTGGTGGCGCCGTAGACGTCACGCATCCACCGGGCCCAGATCCGCCGGGCGGCGCGGAACTTCGCGATCTCCTCGAAGAAGTCCACATGCGCGTCGAAAAAGAAGGTCAGCCCGCTGGCGAATCGGTCGACCTCGAGCCCGCGGGAGCGGCCCAGCTCCACGTACCCGAAGCCATCGGCCAGGGTGAACGCCAGCTCCTGCGCGGCCGTCGCGCCGGCTTCCCTGATGTGGTAACCGGAGATCGACAGCGGCTTGTAGGCCGGGATGTTTTCGGTGCAATACTCCATGAGATCCCCGATGAGCCGCAGGTGCGGTTCCGGGGTGAACAGCCACTCCTTCTGGGCGATGTACTCCTTGAAGATATCGGTCTGCAGGGTGCCGTTGAGCGTGGTGATGTCCGCGCCTTGGCGCTGCGCGGCGACCAGGTACATGCAGAACATCGGCACCGCCGGACCCGAGATCGTCATGGACGCGCTGACCTGCTCCAGCGGGATACCCGCGAACAGCACGTCCAGATCGGCGGCACTGTCGATCGCCACACCGCAGTGCCCGACCTCGCCGAGGCTGAGCGGATCGTCGGAGTCCCGGCCCATCAGGGTGGGCATGTCGAAGGCCACCGAGAGCCCACCCCCGCCGCCCCGCAGTATCTGCTGGTAGCGCTCATTGGTCTGCTGGGCGTTACCGAACCCAGCGAACTGGCGGATCGTCCAGGTGCGTCCCCGGTAGCCGGTGGAGTGCACCCCTCGGGTGAACGGATACTCCCCTGGCCAGCCGATCCGCTCGAATCCCTCGACCGTATCGCCCTCGCGCGGCCCATACACCGGGTCGACCTCAGCTCCGGACAGGGTGGTGAAATCCGCGTCACGAAGCCGCCCCGCCGCCCGTGCCTGAGCGTAGCGGCGCCGCCAGCGATCCCGACCGGCCCTCGGATCTGTGTGCTGAGCGTCGTAGGGCGTCACGCGAGCCTCCCCGCAAGGTTGTCCGACTCTCAATGATAGGACGTCCTAGCACTTCTGGCGGCACCGATGTGGGGTCAAGGCCATCTGGAGGAGGTGTTCAAGAACACTATCGTCGCCCAGCCCGCCCTATCCGGAGCGTCACGATGCTTTACGGTTCACCTATGTCATCGCATCATCCGCTGTCGTTCGACCCAATCGATCGAGCCGCGCGGATCTGGCAAGACCGCATCGGACCAGCCGCGGCGATGGCCGCGGTCACCAATGTGATGCGCGTGCAGCAGATCCTGCTGTCCGCCGTGGATGCCGCGCTGCGCCCGCACGGTCTGACCTTCGCTCGGTACGAGGCGCTGGCGCTGCTGGTGTTCTCCCGCCAGGGCAGTCTGCCGATGAGCGTGATGGGCAGGCGGCTTCAGCTGCACCCGACCAGCGTGACCAACATCGTGGACCGGCTGCAGGCCGACCACCTCGTGGAGCGTGGCGGTCACCCCACCGATCGGCGCACCACTCTGGTCACGATCACCGAAGCCGGCCAGCAACGCCAGAAGGCGGCCACCGTGGCGCTGACCGACATCGACTTCGGCCTCGTCGGCCTGGACGACACCCAGACCGCGCAGCTCACCGCGCTCCTCACCCAGGTACGCCGGGCCGCTGGCGACTTCGTCACCGACCCGTGAGTGGCATTGAGTGCTATAACAGTGTTTGCCACTCACGGGTCGCCGAAGGCGGCAAGCTCGGCGATCAGCTCGTCGGCGGCCCGGTAGACGTCCAGCTCGCCCACCACGACTCGCTTGGCCAGGCCCTGCAGCACGCTGCCCGGTAGCGCGTCGCCGAGCTTGCCGCGCAGCCGCGCCAGCGCGATGGCCTCGATCTCGACCTGCGCGCGGCGCTGCCGGCGGGCATCCAGCTCACCGTGGCTGAGCATCCACCCCCGGTGCTCCTCGATCGCCCCCACCAGGTCGTCGATGCCCTCGGCCCGGGTGGCTACCGTGCGGGTAATGGGCGGTCGCCAGCTCGGGCCCGCCGTGCCCCGCCGGCCGAGCGAGATCATGTACTTGAGGTCCCGGACGGTCTGATCAGCGCCCTCCCGATCGGCCTTGTTCACCACGAAGACGTCGGCGACCTCGAGGATTCCCGCCTTGGCCGCCTGGATCCCGTCCCCCATTCCCGGGGCCAGCAACACCACGGTGGTGTCCGCCAGCGCGACGACCTCCACCTCGGACTGGCCGACGCCCACGGTCTCCACCAGCACGACGTCGCAGCCGGCGGCGTCCAGCACCCGCAGCGCCTGCGGGGTCGCCCAGGCGATGCCGCCCAAGTGCCCCCGGGTGGCCATTGAGCGGATGAAGACACCGCCGTCGGTCGCGTGGTCCTGCATCCGGACCCGGTCACCCAGCAAGGCGCCGCCGGAGAACGGCGAGGACGGGTCGACGGCGAGCACTCCCACCTTCTTGCCGGCCGCCCGCAGCGCGGTGACCAGCACGCTGACGGAGGTCGACTTGCCCACTCCGGGCGCGCCAGTGATGCCGACGACCTGGGCCCGCCCGGTATCGCGGGCCAGCGCGGCGGCAACCTCGCGCAGTTGCGGGGCGCCGTCCTCGATCAGTGAGATGAGTCGGGCGACCGCCCGGGCCTGGCCTTGCCGCGCGCGGACAACCAGGTCGTCGATATCGTGATCGCGAGATCTCACGCTACGTGGTCGCCGGGCACCCGCAGGATCAGCGCGTCGCCCTGGCCACCGCCGCCGCACAGCGCCACCGCGCCCACGCCGCCACCGCGCCGCGTGAGCTCCATCGCCAGGTGCAGCGCCAGCCGGGCACCGGACGCGCCGATCGGGTGCCCCAGCGCGATCGCCCCGCCGTTGGGGTTGACCCGCTCCGGGTCGATGCCAAGCTTGCGGGTGGACACCACACCCACCGCGGCGAACGCCTCATTGATCTCGACAAGGTCGAGGTCGCTCACCGTGATGCCCTCCTTGGCGCAGGCCGCCAGCACCGCGTTGGCGGGCTGCTCGTGCAGGCTGGAGTCGTCGGGCCCGGCCACCATGCCGTGCGCCCCGATCTCAGCCAGCCAGCTCAGGCCGCGCTCGGCCGCCTTGGCCTTGCTCAGCACCACCACCGCGGCGGCCCCGTCGCTGATCGGCGACGATGACCCGGCGGTGATGGTGCCGTCGGCGGCGAACGCCGGGCGCAGCATGCCCAGGCTCTCGGCGGTGGTCTCCGGCCGGATACCCTCGTCGTCCGCCAGCACGACCGGGGCACCCCTGCGTTGCGGCACGGACACCGGGATGATCTCCCGCGCGAACAGTCCACTGGCCGCGGCGCGACCGGCCCGCTGGTGCGACCGCGCGGCGAACTCGTCCTGCTCAGCCCGGGTCAGCTGGTGACGCGCGCTGTGTTTCTCGGTGGAGGCACCCATCGAGACCTGGTCGAACGAGTCGTGCAGCCCGTCGTAGGCCATGTGGTCGATCATGGTGACATCACCGTACTTGAACCCGGAGCGCGACTTGGCCAGCAGGTGCGGCGCCTGGGTCATCGACTCCTGCCCGCCGGCCACGATGACGTCGACCTCGCCGGCCCGGATCAGCTGATCAGCCAGCGCGATCGCGGTCAGCCCGGACAGGCACACCTTGTTGACGGTCAGCGCGGGGACGTCCATGCCGATGCCGGCGTTGACCGCCGCCTGACGCGCGGGGATCTGGCCAGCCCCCGCGGTGAGCACCTGGCCTATGATCACGTACTGCACCTGCTCGGGCGCCACGCCGGCACGTTCCAGCGCGCCCTTGATGGCGAACCCACCGAGCTGGGCGGCGGAGAAGTCCTTGAGCTGACCGAGCAGCCGCCCCATCGGGGTGCGGGCTCCGGCCACGATAACGGAACCGGTCATGGCGCAACCTCCGGCTACAGTCTGATCAGGGCTGTAATGGCGACCTTACCGCGCGCAATGGCCCCTGTACGGTGAGCCGACAAGAACACCCCGACCGGCCGTACGCTGCACTCTATGGCGCAACCTGAGCCCCTCCTCACGTCACTCGTCACCGGAATTGACCACGTCGGTATCGCGGTGCCCGATTTCGACTCCGCCGTTGAATTCCACCGCGTGACGTTCGGGCTGGAACTGGTCCACGAGGAGGTCAACGAGGAGCAGGGGGTTCGCGAAGGCATGCTGCGCGCCCCCGGCGAGGACGCCACCGGTGCCGCGGTGCAGCTGCTCGCTCCGCTGGGCCCCACCTCCACCATCGCCAAGTTCCTCGACCGCCGCGGCCCCGGGCTGCAGCAGCTGGCCTACCGGGTCACCGACATCGAGTCGGCCACACAGGCACTGCGCACCGCCGGCCTGCGGCTGCTCTACGACACGCCACGCCGAGGCACCGCCGGTTCCCGGGTCAACTTCGTGCACCCCAAAGACGCCGGTGGCGTGCTGGTCGAACTGGTGGAACCGGCACCAGCGGAACACGGCTAAGGGCGCTACTGGCTTTCCGTCAAAAATGTCACAGTTCAGCGGCCGCGTGGCCGGCTTACCCGGGCGTGGGCTGGACGGTCTCGGTGGCGTAACGCACGCTGACGGTGGCAAGCAGAGGTTTACTTCTGGGTGCGATTGGGGTACCTCCCAGCACCCGACGGTCGGTCTTGGTGTCCGGATGCGAGCGCCCGGCCGTCAAGGGCAGATTCGGCGCCGAACCGGGGCACCGACCGAGGCTGGGAAGGGAGCGGGAGATGGCGCTATTACCTTGCACGCTGAACAGGGCAGGACCGTTATCATCCGATATCCTGGATCTGCAGGTGACCGAGCACGGTCCCACCGCTCGTGTGGCCACCGGAGTGGGCGAGATCGTCCGGCATCAACGGGTCGCGCCAGCCGTCCATTCAGCCTGAAGACGGGAAGCCGCGCGGGGAACGCAACGGCGCCGGTAAGTTAGCCCCACCCCTCTTCCGGTACACCCCTCTCCGCGGAAACTCGCCCGCTTCGAGTTGGAGTCGTCGTTGCCGTCTCTGGATGAGCATCAGTTGGTCGGGTTCCTAGTCGCGCTGGCGGTGGTGATCCTGCTGGCCCGGCTGCTGGGTGAGCTGGCGCGGCGGGTAGGGCAGCCGGAAGTGCTCGGCCAGCTGGTGGCGGGGGTACTGCTGGGCCCCTCAGTGCTCGGGGTGTTCGCCCCGGGGGTGCGTAGCGCGCTGTTCACCGCTCCGGGCGTGGCCCTGTCGGGGATGTCATGGCTCGGGGCGCTGCTGGTGCTGATGGTCGCCGGCCTGGAGGTCGACCTCGGCGTGCTGCGCGCGCACCTGCGACCGGGTCTGTTGGCGGCGGGGTTCGCGATCGTGCCGTCTCTGGCCGCCGGGTGGGCCTTCGGCTGGCTGGTGTTCGGGGCGACGGCGGGCTCCGCGGCGTTTCTGGGCATCGTGCTGTCGGTCACCGCGATCAGTGTGGTCGCGGCGCTGTTGATCGAGCGGGGCCAGACCCGCCGGGAGTTCGCCCAGGTCCTGCTCGCCGCGGGGATCACCACCGAGCTGTGCGGGTGGGTGTTCGTCGCGGTGGCCGCCGCCGCCCAGCAGGGCTCACCGCTGGTCGCCGCGGGCCAGGCGCTGGCCCTCGCGGTCGGCTTCTTCATCGCCGCGGTGGTCCTCGGCCGGCGGCTGGTGGACCGGGCGATGCGGATCGTCGCCGACAGCGCCCTCAGCACCGCCGCGCCACTGTCGCTAGTGATCGTCCTGACCCTCGGGTTCGCCGCTGCCACCGAGGCATTGGGACTGCACGCGCTGCTGGGCGCGTTCGTCTTCGGCGTGCTGCTATTCCGGGCACCACGGGCCACCCCGGCACTGCGGGAGCGGGTCCGGGTCGTGACGTTCACCGTGTTCGCCCCGGTGTTCTTCGCCCTCGCCGGAGCGCAGGTGGACTTGCGACAGCTCGGGAATGCCCACACTCTAGCGAGCGTGGCGCTGCTGTTGGCCCTCGCGACCGTCGCCAAGACCGGCCTAGCGGCAGTCGGGGCACGTCTGGGTGGGTTCCACGGGCTACGCCCGCTCCTGGTGGGAATCGGCCTCAACGCCAAGGGCGGCAGCGACGTCGTCGTGGCCATCCTCGGTCACCAACTCGGCCTACTCTCCGGGCTGGCCTACACCAGCTACACGGTGGTCGCGATCACCACAGTCCTGTTCACCCCAACCCTGATGCGGGTGCTCGAGCGTCGCAGCCCGGCGTCGGGCGCCGAGCGACAGCGGTTGGAGAACGAGCAGGCCACTGAGCGGGCCTATACCTCCACCGTCGAACGGGTGTTGGTCCCCGAAGCCACCGAGCTGTACCCCGGCCTGGCTATCGACCTCCTGGAAAACCTGGTGCTGAGCCAGAACCGGGCGAACCGTCCACTGGACATCACCCGGCTGGCCGTGGCGGCGACGCCCACCACCGCGGACGATCACGGCGCCGATCTACGGGCCAGCCCGGTGCTCAACTCCGCGGAGAACGTGCACCTTTTCGACAGCACGCTCGACCGAGGGCAGGAGCTGCTGGCGGGAATCGAAGAGGCCGCGGCCCGCCACGACCTCACCGCCATCGGCGCCCATACCCAACCGGGCCAGCCGATGCTGGGCGAGCTGGCCGACGCGGTCATCCACCGCTGCCACAGCGACGTCCTCGCCGTGGTCACACTGGAGGGGCCGCTGTCGTGGCCGTCGGTGCGGCGCATCCTGGTGCCCACCAACGGCCTGCCCGCGGCGGCAGCCGCCGCCGACCTCGGCGGCCTCCTCGCCGAGTCCAGCAACGCCGAACTCGTCCTGCTCAACGTGACCGCCCCTCGCCCGCCCCACGCCGGGGAGCCCCCCGCACCGGCGAGCGCGGTCCACCTCGAAGATCTCGCGCAACTGCTTACCCGCCTGAACATCAGACAACGCCACCGAGTCCGGCACGGCAACTTCCCCGGAGACGAGATCCTCGCCGAGATCACCGAATCCGGCGTCGACCTCGTTATCCTCGGATGCACCGACCGCGGGCACGGCGTTCACTCCTACCTCGGTGACACCGTCGAACGGCTGCTCACAACCTGCCCGGTGCCACTCATCCTGCTCGTCACCACGACCACCAACCACAGGACCAGACAGCGTGAACCCACATCCACCGTCTCCTGACTGTCCCCGACATTCTCGCCGAGGAGCGGGGAGACGATCAGTGACCGCCATCCCTGGTCCGCGTGGGCGTATTCGGAGGCCGCGTTGACACAAGTCGGCGCGTGGGCCAGGCGGCTGCACGATGCAACGGCGACGTTCGTACCAGTCGAGGCGCTGCCTTCGTCGGGCTGGCTTCGCCCCAGCCGGCCCGGATATCGCCGAGGCCCGGTATGACCGCGGGTCCCGAGCTGCGTGGGAAGCGCGTCGTGCTGGTTCCCGTCACCGCCGAGCACGTGGCGGACCTGCGGCGGATCCTGCACACCCCCGAGGTGCGGCTGCGCTGGGGTGACGAGGCCGCATCGCCGCGGTGGCCTTTCGACGACCCGTCCGCTACCCGCTTTGCCGTCCTACTGGACGGCGTGGTGCGGGGAATGGTGCAGTACGGCGAAGAAACAGAACCCGCGTACCGGCACGCCTCGATCGATGTCTTCCTCGACCCCCTCGTGCACGGGCAAGGCATCGGCCGCGACGCCGTGGGCACGCTGGCCCGCCACCTCGTGCACGACCGGGGCCACCACCGTCTGGTGATCGACCCAGCGGCGGACAACGAGGCGGCCATCCGCTGCTACTCGGCGGTGGGCTTTCGCCCAGTGGGCGTCCTGCGCCGATACGAGCGCGACGCCGACGGCTCCGGGTGGCATGACGGTCTGCTCATGGACCTCCTCGCCGAGGATCTGGGCCAGCCTCGCTGACCACGCAGCGCCGGGGCTTGCTCTGGCACTGCGCAAATCTTCGTACCATGAGTAGCACCGCCCTGCTAGCCTGGGAGCATGGCCGTTACCAAGATCTCGGTGTCACTGGAGGAGGAGACGCTCGCCGCGGCACGCATCGCAGCGGAAGAGGCGGGGCTCAGCCTGTCGGCGTGGCTGTCTCAAGCCGCGCAACAAGCCGCAAGGCTAGCCGCCGGGCTGGCAGCGGTCCGCGAGTACGAGGCCGAGGCTGGCGCCTTCACCCAAGAGGAGATCGACCGTGCCGACGAGATCCTCAACGAGCTGGGCGTTGCGCCCGCTGCGCGGTGACCCTCGTCTACGACACCGGTGCCCTGCTCGCCGCCGAACGTGGTGACCGGACCATGTGGGCAGTGCATCGTCGCGGTCTCGACCGTGCCGGTCAGGCCGTCGTCCCGGCCGTGGTGCTGGGCCAGGCCTGGCGGGGCGGACCACAGC
>JBOHFY010000163.1:0-1644 GCA_050699895.1 Pseudonocardiaceae bacterium | reverse complement strand
ATCCTGGACGCGACCGGTCGCGGCCACTACGTGGGTTGCGTGCTCAACATTCATAACCTCCGCGACACCAACGAATGGAACTGGTACGGCGAGGGCGACGACATGATCTTCATCGACGGCGACCAGTGGCCACCCACACTCCACGGCACCGGAACCGAAGACTATTTCAACACCGCATGGTGCCCAACACAGACCTACCACGCGCCATATCACGGCATCACGCTGCCCGGCGGTGACAACTGGAGCGGGCACATCAGCCTGTACCGTTTCCACATCGAAGACCCCATGCCATTCGAACGATCCATCCGGGTCAGCATCGAACACGGCCATGCGAACAAACGCAGCGACGACTACTCCTCGGTTGCCTACTGGTACCAAGCTGAGCCACACCTGCCCTTCGATCTCGATCCCGTCGAAGGGCGCGTCCCGCGAACACACTGACCTTGCCGAGGCCGCGATGGCGGATGGCCCTGCGCGGGCTACCGTCCGTAGGGGGCCTGTAACTGCTGGCCAGGCGTAATGGCGGAGCCGGCGATGCCGTTCAGCTGCCGGATCCGCTCCACCACCGCACGCTGATCAGACTGAGGCGCCACCCGGCGTGCCACGTCCCATACGGTCTCGCCGGCACCCACTCGGATCACCGCCGTCTCCGCCGAGATCCCCGGGCGTGCGCCCTGCCCGATCCAGCCCTGCCCGATCACACCCAGGCCACCGACCACGGCCAGCGTCACCATGGCGGCCGCAACCACCCGCCATTGCTCCGGACATGCCAGACGCCGCCCCCGCACCGGAGGGGCAAGCGGCGGCACGGGCGCTGGAGGCGCGGGAAGCGACCGGGTGGACGCCGCTAGCCTGGCCGGCCTGGCGTCCCTGGCTACGACCTTCTCACTACGTGCAGCGGGCCAACCGCCCACCTGTGCTGGTGCCGTCATCGAGACTCCTCATCACCGGTGCCATCGAACGCAAGTTCGATCGAACTGCTGTGCGGTGTCTATCACGGCACCCTGACAGAATCGGCCACCCCGCGGCGTGTTGCTCGAACAAATGTTTGATCTTTCGTGCGCCGGTGGTTAGCGTCAGTGCCCACGTAGCTACGAGAGCCCGAGGAGGAACGTTGGATATTTTCCCTGATCTCGACGACAGCGCTGGCATAGACAGCCTCACGCCGCGCCAGCGGCGAGTTCTCGAGGTGATCCGGGAGTGGGTGGAGCGGCTCGGCTACCCGCCAAGTGTGCGGGAGATCGGCGAGGCGGTCGGGCTCACCTCGACCTCCTCGGTCGCACACCAGCTGCGCACCCTGGAACGCAAGGGATACCTCCGTCGCGATCCCAACCGGCCGCGCGCGGTGGGCATCCGGCCCGCTGACAGCGCCCCCACAGCCCCCACCGCATCCGCGGCACTTGCGACATCGGAAGCCACGAGCGCGGATCCCGCCAGGCCCAGCCCCGTGTTCGTCCCGGTGGTCGGCCGGATCGCCGCAGGTGGCCCGGTGCTCGCCGAGCAGGCCGTCGAGGACGTCTTCCCGCTGCCGAAAGAGATCGTCGGTGCGGGGACACTGTTCCTGCTGCGGGTCGTGGGCGACTCCATGGTCGAGGCGGCGATCACCGACGGGGACTGGGTGGTCATCCGCCAGCAGCCCAGCGC
>JBOHFY010000162.1:0-14833 GCA_050699895.1 Pseudonocardiaceae bacterium | reverse complement strand
TCACGGACTGCACCTGCCCTGGACCGCCGCAGGTACGGTGGAGGTCCTGGACGACTGGCTGCGCCACACCGGAGGCTCGATCGGGATGGACCGCCGCACCCTCCTCGCCGTCAGCGGGGCCTCGCTGACCGCTCCCGCCTGGGGCTATGTCGACCATCTGGGCATCCGGGGTGACTCCTTCGCCGCGCTAGCCAACAACAGGCGCAGCATCACGGTCACCTCCGCCATGGTGGACGCCGTATCCGCCACCACCGCCGGAATCCGCACCCTGGGCAACACTGAGGGCGGCAACGAGGACACCCTACGGTTCGTGCACCACCATCTGACCTGGGTAGCGAAATTGCTGCGCCAAGCCCGATTCAGCAGCAGCGCGGTGGCCAACCGGCTGCTCGCCGAGTGGGCGCAGCTGGCGCAACTGGCCGCGTGGATGGCCATGGACGCGGGCCGGCACAGCCTGTCCCAGCGCTACGCCACCAGCGGGCTGCACGCCGCGCACACCGCGGGGGATCGCTCGGTGGGCACCTACCTGCTGTCCGATCTGGGCTCGTGGCGGGTGACCCAGGGACACCTGGGCGACGGTGTTGACCTGGGCCGGGCTGCCCGCGACGCCGCCGAGCTGGCCAACGCCGCGCACGAGGTCGCCCGGTCCACCCCGGCGGCGGTGCGTGCGCTGGCCGCGTGTGGATTCGCCAAGGCCCAGGCGGCGGTCGGCAACGCGCGGGGCTTCCACGCCGCCGCCGAGGAGGCGCGGAACCTGCTCGCCTCTCCTGGTGCGCTGGATGCCCGGCCGCCCTACCTGTACTGGTTCGACTCCGGCGCGCTGGAGAAGGAGCTCTCCGAGAGTGCGCTCATTCTCGCCGCAGTCTCCTCCCGCGACAGCAGCGCCCTGCTCGACGACGCAACAGAAACCTTCGGGCGCACCGCCGCCGATCCGGCCAGGACCCCCCGCAGCGTGGTGTTCGGCGCGGCGTGGCTAGCCCGGTCCCACGTCGCGGCCGGTGACCTGGACCGGGTGGTGCCGACCACACAGGTTGCCCTGAACCGGCTGCCCGCCGTACGCTCCCGTCGCTGTGAGCTGGTGCTGCGCCGCCTGGAAGCCGACCTCGCCGCACTCCCCCCAACCCGCCGCCCCGCCGCCGTCCGTGCGCTGCACGACCAGCTCCGCGCCACCAACGCCACCTGAGCCAAGCGGCCGACAACACCTGTGGTCAGGATCCCCGGGCGGCCGAGTGAGCACGTTCGGAGGTACCCGCGTGGTCGTCGGAGGAATCGCCCGGGTCAAGTTCAGCCGGGTCGAGGTCTCCAGGGCCGGATGAGTACAGCAAACCGAGCAGTGGTCCGGCGGCCAGCGTGGTGACCACCGTGGTCACCACGAGGATCGAGAACAGGGTGTCCCCGATGAGTCGCGCGGCGGAACTCGACGGCATTCACCATCGTGGGTTCGACGATTCGGCCCTGCGACAGACTCCGAAGATGACTTCTTTAGCGGCCAGCGCCATGATCGCCTGTGTTTGACAAGGAAGGCCGATCCGATTCCAGTGGAAGATGATGTGATGGGCGACCGCAGCGCGAATTCCCCGCGTTAGCAGTCCTTCATCTGACAGATTCTTGAAGGTTTCCCCGGCTTGTTCGAATGCCGTCAACCAGTCTGTAGCGAACTCCAGGGTGCCATCGGTGCGTAACGCGGTTTCAGGACCTGTATCCACGGTGATGAGCCGCTTCATGGCTGCTGTGAATGTGCGCCATTGCTCTGGCTGTGCACTGTTCTCGGCCGGCCGATGATCTGCCACTTTCGCCCAGATGTCTCCCTGTTCGTACCAGTCTTGCCCGGCGGCTCTCATCAGGGCAGCGCAGAGCAGGACTGAGAGTTCCCGCCGCTTGCTCTGGCCGTGGGACGCACTGTTGAGCGTGCCGTCACCGAGCGGCCTGAGGTGCTCGAAGATATGGCGGCTGTCCTGGTGGAACAGGTTGTGTGCGGCTGCCATCCCTTCCTCGCCACCGAAGGCGTGCGTCTCAGGCTCGTAAATATTCTCAACCCACCGTGACGCATAGCCACAGTCCCGCATAGCGCGCGCCGCGTCCTCCAGGAGTTTTTTCGCCTCGCCGGCTGACGTACCGCTCGTTGGCATGTAGCGGAATCGCCACCACTGTTTCCGCATGAAGAACCAGGACGTGAGCAGACCGGTGGACTCCGCGGTCATCAGCGCCGGGCCAAAGTAGGCGATGGCACTGTGTTCAGAGACGTCGTGGCCGTCGAATCGGATATTTAACTGGCGCCATTGTGGCCGGTTGGCGTGTTGTGGGTCGTCGTGCTGCATTTTCCACCTTGCAGGGCCGGTCATCAGTTGAGCAGGAGGCAGGTATCCCAGCGGGAGACGGGGGGCTCGCCGGCGGCGGTGGACAGCGCGAGGGCACGGCCCGTCGCGCCTTCGAGGAGCCCGATGGCCGTGCCTGGGGGTTCGGGGATCAGGAGCCGCTCGGCGAGATCGTGCAGCTGGGCGGTGAGACCGGGGGCGTGTGCCTCGGCGGCGATGCGCCAGGCCGTCTGGAACAGGCCAGCCGATCCGTGGCACAAGCTGCTGTCAGTAATCCGCCTCAGTTGTTCCGGGTCGGTGAGGCAACCGATCAGCGCCTGCTCGGCCATGCGCTGCCGGTCGGGGTCGGCAGTGGCCTGGCCAGCGAGCTGCTGTGCTCGTGCCAGTCCTGGAGTGCCGTAACACCATGAGGGGCGCATCGGCCTGGTGTACTTCGGCCGCCCGAGCCGGATTGCTTCGAGGGTGATCGTCTCGGGCCACCACGGGCCGGTGTCGTGATCCTGCCGCCAGGCGTCAAGCCATGAGCAGATTCGCTTGATGGCCTCCGCCTGACCAGCGCCCACGATCCCGCGCCTCATCGCGAGGGACAGCAAGGCCAGGGGGCCACTGATCCCGTGTGCCATGCCGAAGTTACCGTGCCCGCCGGAAAGATCGGTCGATCGACGGCCAGTAGGGGCCAGGCCGGTCCACCAGCCGGGAAGATCCTCAGCACCGAGGGGTTCGGTGAGCCGGACGAGATACGCGAGGACGTGCCGGATGAGGTCACCGTGCGGATCACGCCGCAGGAGGTGCGCGCCCAGACCCGCCAGCCCGTTGATGAGATCGAACTCGGCAAGCGCTGGGCGGTCTCCCCGGTCGATCCGCGCGTGCGCCTGATCGAGGCGACGCCGAGTGACGGCGGCGACCCGGACGTCCAACGACGCCAGAGCCCGCTCATACCGTCCCGGCCGATCGGCAGCAGCGTGGACCGCGAAGGCCAGGGCCGGTGGCCGAAGAACAGTGAGTCGTTGAGGCCTGCGCTGATGTCGCCGTGTGCGGCGGCTGCCAGCCAGGTGTGCGCCACCTCCCAGCCACCGAGCTCGGCGGTCGCGCGTTCGATGTGCAGCACAGCCACCCCGACAGCGCCCTTGCCCAATGACTGGGGATGCCCCCCTCGGCCCAATGCCGATGTCGAGGAGGGGCAGTCCAGCTGCGCGGCTACGGCAGCGGCGGCGTGAGCATGGCGCTGGTCGCCAGCGATGGCCCGCTCCTTTCGTTGCGTGCCACCCACCCGAGCGCGGCGGCGCGGGCGAGCCGCAGGCAGACCCGTTCGGAGTCCTGGTTGATCCCGACCATACGGGCGTGGTGCAGATGCAGCACAGAGGCCAGTACCGGATCGGGATCGGGTCCATCCGCCGGGCTGAGCTGGGCGCGGTAAGCCGTCAGCGCTGACCGGCGGCGGCCCCAGGCCGGGACGAGCTGTTCGCCGCCCGACAGCGCGCGCAGGGCGGCCCAGTCGCCGCGGGGATCCGCCAGGCGCATCGCCTGCCCGTGGATCTCGCGGGCGAGCGCCGGGGCCGGGTGATGGTTAACGTAGTCGGTCAGCCAGTGCAGGCCGCTGCTGAGGCCGCCGGCAAAAGCTGCCGCCAGGTCGGTGAAGCTCGCCGCGATAACCGCATACGGATGTGCGGTGCCGCTGGCGGTAATGGTCAACTGTGCGATGGCTGCGGCCGAGTCGGCGGCGAACACGGCCTCGGCGGCGTGCATGGCCGCACCAGTGCCGTAGCGGCCGACCTCGGGGTAGTAAGTGTCCAGCACGATGTTCCGGAGCAGCCCACGGTGTCGCACGCGATCGGCCCAGGTCCCCAAGTGCTGGGCGGCGGCCCCGTAGGTACGGGCACCATGAAGCCGGATACGTAGGCGCAGGTGCGGCTCTGGTTCGCGGCAACGCAGGAACCACCACTCGTCTGCTGGGCCATCCTCCCAGGTGGACAGCAGATCGGGCAGATGGGCGGTGAGGATGTGGTTCTGCCGGTCCGGGTGCCCGTACAGCCTCGCGTAGAGCCATGCTGAATTGCCGGGCGGGTGTCCTGGGTGGTGGGTCACCCGGATCGGCCCGGCCCGCAGAGTAGATGGCGGGTCGGTGGCCGCCAGTGGGATGACGATCTCGTGGGCATGCCCGTCTGTCCACCCGTAGTCGTGGTGGCCGGGCGCCTCGGTCAAAGTGGCGTTGCCGGCCGCCCGGTCCAGGTGGGTGCGCAGCATCGCGAGGTGCGCGGGCTCGTTCAGGTCGAGGCGAAGACGAACGTCGTTCGCACCGAGATGGACCTCCTCCGGGATGCGATATCTGCGCCTCAGCCCGCCCCAGACCTGCGACCATTCCCGCCAGGAAGTACGCGACCCGGGCAGGTCAGAGGCGGACAGGTTCCAGCTGGCGGGCCGCAGCACGGTGCGGCGGTACCGGACGCGCGGCAGGAACGGAAGACTGCTGGCGGCTCCCCAGGCGAAGGGGACACAGGCGGCGGCGCGCGCCGTGGTGATCTCGCAGAGGAACCGCGCCAGCGGATGCGTTGCGCGGCGGAATTCGACGGCGTTCACCATTGAGGGTTCGACGATCCGGCCCTGCGACAGACAGACCAGGAACAGGCGGCGAGCGTCGCCGCTGACGGCCAGATCGTCCAAAGGGATCTGCGCAGCTGTGTCTGGGCGGTGTTCGCCGAGAGGGATCGGCGGGAAGACCGCAGGGGTTCGGGCGAGGTTCCCGGTCCGCGGAGACAAAGGCGGGCAGGACACCTGCGCGAGCAGCGATCCGGGGACAAGCGTGGGCAGGGCGGTGAATGCGTGGACCATGCGGTCGCGGTCCTCGGGCTCGAACAGGTGCAGGAATCGGCCTGTCGTGGTTCCGGCTTGGCGTGCCGCGCTGAGGACGACCAGGGTGAACTCTCCCCGGTCGAGCGCGTCTGTCGTCGGCGCGTGCAAGCTGAACCGCAGCTCGGTGTGCGGCGGAGGATGGGGCGACAGTGCTTCGGTGAAGTCAGCTGCCAGCTCTGACAGAGCATGTTCGTCGAGGACTACCTCGCCGCCGCCGTCCAGCGCTGCCTGCTGGGCCAGGTGCAGGAGCTTGCGGTCCCGGGCCAGCACGGGCTGCGGGGGCTGTGTCATGGCCGAGCCCCGGTAGCCGGCGGGGTAGCCCAGCCCGGTGTCGGCATCCACGACCTGGCCGACCGGAACCACCGCACCCTGACCATAGCGCTCCAAAAATCTGGCGTGCCAGGCCCGCCAAGCGGGGTTGCCGAACCGATGAGGTGTCAGCCGCACCAGCGCCGACGCGGCGGCCTCAGCCTCGCGGGCTACGGCCTGCGGCAGGACCACCGAGCAGTCGACCCGCAGATCCACCGCGAGTGACGGTTCGGGACGATCACAGAGGGCCGACATCCGCCGCGACACCGACGCGCGAAGAGCACGGCGGGCCCCGGGTGAGGACGCCTGACCGTGCTGGGACAACTGGCCGCTGATCGCGCGCAGCTCCCGCACTACGGACAGCGGCGCAGCGCCGGTTTCCAGGGCGGTCACCTGGTCGATGACGTGGCCCAGCGGGTCGGTGACATCCATGGGCGGATGCAGGCTGGTGACGAGGATATGGCACCTGACCAGCTCGGTCAGCATCCCCTCGACCTTCGCCAGCGGCCTTCCGGGAAACTCGGCGGCCAGCCTGCCGATCAGATCGCCGAGGGTGATGGGTGATCGAGCGGCCTGGATCACTGTCTGAACCGCCCTGGTGTGCCGGACCGACACCTCGCCCGGCCGGACCTTGCCGGCAACGCCGGGGGGCTGTTGGCACGGAACCACCAGCCGGTCTCCCCGCACGAAACCCAGGCTGTTCGCCACGACAGACAGGCGTCTCGACGCATCCGGCCGCGCCTCGAGCCGCGCGATCACCTCCGCGAGCCACGCGGCATCAGGGCATGCCGCAGCCCGATGCTGCTCACCCCACCGGACGCTCGCCGTGGAACCGATGCGCAACGCAGCCACTCCGGCGAAAAGGCCGAACGGGGTGGCCCGGCTCGTCAACCGCAGCAGGTACCGAACCACCGACTCCACTACACGCCGCACCCGACGCGGCTGCTGAACCTGTCCACCACACACGTCCTCGACACGCCGGGCCAACACCGGACTGGCGACCTCGATAGCCTCGACGATCGCTTCGTGCTCCCACACCCGTTCCAACCAGCTCCGCCACTCCCGCATGTGGTCCGGGGTGCCGCCGGTCAGGTCCGGCCACGGCGGCAGGTCCAGCTCGCTGCCGAAGCTGGCCACCCGGATGACGGCCGCGTCAACGCATCGGAACCGAGCCGCCATCGTCGCCTTCCCACGGTCCTCACCCGGCTCTGCCATACGAAAGCCCAGACCGGCCGGGACATCGGGGCGGCGGGCCTGGCGAAGCTAGCAGTTCTCGCCTGTGGTGTCGCCGCAGTTGTCGCTGGTGCAGTCCTCCGTCGCCACCCCGGCGACCTCCAGGCCTGACTCCACAAAGCTCACATCGAGATCCAGCTCGTCGTCGGGCGTCGACGGCGTGATGGCATCCATCACGGACTCCTTTCTCAACAGGGCGGGGGGTGGTGCTATCCGGCGTGCTCCGGCCAGGAGATCACGATCCTGGTGTGTCGCCTATCCACAACGAGCCCGCTCGGAAGCTCGGCATCCGGTGTGTCCGCCGAGTGAACAGTCATGCGTGGTCCCGGGCCGTGCCGGTGATCCCGGTCCCAGATACGGATCTGTTCCGCGAGCCGGTCCGCGGCCTCGACTGCATCCGGACCGTGGGCGTACGCACCGAACTCGGACAAGTTCTCTTCCGCGTTCACCGGCCGTAGTTTGGCGCGATAGGCAAGGTTGTCTCCGTCAACCAGCGCTGGAGTGCCCAGCCTCCAGCCCGGAGACACCAGCCCGCGATCGACGGCTTCCTGGTTCGCCGTGAGGAGGCAGAATTCCGGCAGAATGGCCAGCCACAGGTCCAGATCGCTGAATGTTTCCCGCTTGCGGACTGTGACGCCCGACCATGCTTCCGCCCTCGGCGACGACAACACGTCGCTCAGCGCTGCGGTGTCGACCTGCTGCCCCTCGTCCAGCCACAAGCCGACCTCATCGCCATGAAGCGAGATCGACTGGCCTTGGTACTCGCCGACGCCCTGCATCGGCACGAACCCGCACATCATGCGGTCACGACTCACCAGGTGCCCACCGGAGCGCTCAAGAGCCCAGGACCGGCCCAGTCCCTTGGTCCGCAGCGGAACCACGAGTCGCCCGTCCTCGACGAGCTGCTCCACCCAGGCCGGTGGGATGTCCCGCGCGCCGACAGTGACGATGATCCGATCGAACGGGCCATACGCCTCGGCGCCGAACTCTCCGTCCGCGCAGAGCGCGCGCACGTCGCTGTAGCCCGAGGCCGCCAGGCAGGACAGAGCGCGGTCCACGACCTCCTGGTCGATGTCGATCGTGGTCACCGAGCCGTCCGGCCCGACCAGCTCCCGAAGAAGCGCGGCGTTGTAGCCACCGCTGCCGATCTCCAGAACCCGCTGGCCAGGTCTGACCTGGAGCTGACCCAGCATCATGGCGATGATCGTCGGCGCGGAGACCGCGCTGATGTCGATGCCGCGCTCGTTCCGCTTGGTGACCACGGTGTCGTTGGCGTAAGCCTTCTCCAGCGGTACCCCCGGCGCGAAGAGGTGCCGGGGCACGGTCCGCAGCGCGGCCTCGACCTCACGCGGCAGGGCCAGGCCCAGCATTTCGTGTCTCACGATGATCTGGTCGACCATGGCGTCGCGCAGCTCGTCGGCGTCCTGGCCCGAGTGCACGCTCTCGTGGATGGTGTCGGTAGTCACCGGGCGGAGTCTAACCGTGGCATCGGCTGGATCGGTGGTCACTTCAGTCACGGGATAATTCACTTTTCTTCGGACGTTGCTAGATCTGTTCATGCGTCAACTCCCGCCCACCGTGCGGAAACCTCCTGGAGGAAACGATCCAGCTCGCCGCCATCCACCGCGCCCGCACGCAAGGCATTGAAGTGCTCGATGTACTGCCGGACCTCGTCGGTGCTCCGGATGGTCAGACCACGGGTCACGGTTTCGGCGAGCACGAGCGTCTCGTCGTCGGCATCCGGATCGCCGAGCACCGCGAAACCGTGGTACTGGTGTGTGTGCTCCTCGCCCACGAAACGAATAATGGCCAGGTCGACATTGGGCCGTGTCGCGAGCCTGCGTAGCTGCTGGATCTGGGTGCTCATCTGCTCCGGGGAGATCAGGCGCCGCCACAGTGCGGTCTCTCCCATCACGAAAAGGAAATTCTTGTGCTCGTCGTCGAGCACGGCCTGGCGCGCGAGCCGGGCGGTGACGATTTTCCCGGCGTCCTCCGTAAGGCCCGCGTCGCGACCGAGACGGAACATTGCTTCGGCGTAGGCCGGGGTCTGCGCCAGCCCGACGACCACGTCAGGAGAGAACACCCGCACCACAGACGCTGCCGCCTCGAACCGCTGAATGTCCTGCTGCATCCGGCGTCGACCGGGCGCCAGCTCGCGCCGCCACGCCGTCAACCGAGTCGCCGCACGCTCAGCGAGGACCAATAATTCCTCGCGAGTGGCGGACGAAGCACCCGTCGCCCGAGCCCAGGCATCCACATCCACTGGCGACGGTGTAGTCCGCCCCAGCTCCGTCTTACTCACCTTTGACTGCGACCAGCCGAGCCGGCCCGCCAGTTGCGTGGTCGATAGACCGGCAGCGGCTCGCAACCCTCGCAGCACCGCAGCCGCACGGCGTCGGTCCTCATCTGCTTCCGTCATACGGATCGCGCGGTGAGCTCAAGGCCTCGTCTGGCCACGTACTCATCAAGTAGTTCGGCGTGACGAAACGCGGTGTCTCGCATCACGATGTACGGCCGCACGTCCTCGACCAGTTCAGGCCGTTCAAACCGCCCCTGCGCGTCGTAGATCATCCGAACCGCCACCGCGTCATCGACAAGCCAAAAGTCCTGGCGCAGCGATTCCAGGTCCGGATGTGCACCCCGGTCCGTGAGGTAGATCTGCTCGCCAGCAGCCTGGTTGGCCGCGTAACCCCAGACCTCATACCGGCAGTAGTCGCTCAGCGGGTGATCCAGAACATGGACACGAGACCATCGGACGCCGCTGGTTACCCTGGCAACCACCTGGGCCAGCCACGGGCTGGTCTCGGGAGTAGGCAATGCGACAGGGCGCCCGGATCGCCACACGGCGAACTCCTCAGTCTCCTGGGGGACCAGATACTGCGGCAGCGTCTCCAGGCGAAAAACGGACAACCGCGCCCCGTCGACGATCCGCGCGAGATCAGCGATCTCCATCACGCTTCCCTACAGGTTCGCGGTCTGCACGATCTGGCGCCTGATGCGGATAGCCCGCTCACCAGCGCCCAGTTGTACCGGCGACGGGTCAAGATCCTCACCGACGATCACAACGTCCGCCATGTCCGGATCGTCATCCACCCACACCCCAGGGCAGGTGTATCCGTCCTTGCACAGCTCGTCCGTAGCCACCCTGCGTAACACCATCGCTGTACCTCCTAGAATCAAGTCGTGACTTAGTATCACATGACGACTAGATCGCAAGCAAGAGCTGCTCGCTGCGCTGGTACCTCGGCGTCCCATGCCGACAACCAGCTTGACCTTCGCCGGGGACCGATCAGTTCGCCGCCGTGTCGACTTGCTGTGCCGCGGCCGTGAAGTCGGCGCGGGAACAGGCGCTGAACTCCCCGCTGGCTGGTTATCCTCAGGGCCCGGTTGTGTTCATTCGGCTAGGGGAGAACGGTGTGGGGGCTGATCAGCGGGGCAATGCGGTGTTGGGGGCGCTGCTGGGTGAGCTTGGCTGGTCGCCGAACCATTTGGCCGGGGCGGTCAACGGACTACTCGGGCCGAGCTCCGTGGCGCGCAGCACGGTGTCGGATTGGCTGAACCAGGACCGGTTACCCCGGGGGCCGCTGCCCACGGTCGTGGCGCACCTGATCTCCGACACCCTGGACCGGGATGTCTCTGTCGACGAGCTGTGGGCCGGCCGGGCCCAGCCGGCCGAGTTCTGGGTGCCCGCCGATCACGGACTGCACCTGCCCTGGACCGCCGCAGGTACGGTGGAGGTCCTGGACGACTGGCTGCGCCACACCGGAGGCTCGATCGGGATGGACCGACGTGTCCTCCTCGCCGTCAGTGGGGCTTCGCTGACCGCACCCGCCTGGGGATACGTCGACCACTTGGGCATCCGGGGTGACTCCTTCGCCGCGCTGGCCAACAACAGGCGCAGCATCACCATCACCTCACCCATGGTGGACGCAGTGGCCGCCACCACCACCGCACTCCGCAATCTTGGCAATGCAGAAGGTGGACACGAAGACAACCTGCGCTTCGTGCATCACCACCTGACCTGGGTCAGCAAGCTGCTCCGACAGGCTCGGTTCACCAGTGGATCAGTGGCCAACCGGTTGCTCGCCGAGTGGGCACAACTGGCCCAGCTGGCCGCCTGGTTGGCGAACGACGCGAGCCAGTACGGCCTGTCCCAGCGTTACTTCACCAGCGGGCTGCACGCCGCGCACACGTCGGGCGACCGTTCGGTAGGGACCTACCTGCTGGCCGATATGAGTCAGACGCGGGTGAACCAGGGCCGAATGAATGACGGTGTCGACTTGGGCCGTGCCGCCCGCGACGCGATCGAGCTGGCCAACGCCGCGTACGAGGCCGCCAAGTCCACTCCGCCTGCAGTACGTGCGCTGGCCTCGAGCGGGTTGGCGAAAGCCCAGGCCGCGGTCGGCAACGCGCATGGCTTCCACGCCGCCGCCGACGAGGCCCGCGCCCTGCTCGACACCCCCGGCGCGCTGGACGCTCGTCCGCCCTACCTGACCTGGTTCGGACCAACCGAGTTGGAAAGCCAGCTTGCCCAGAGCACGCTCACCCTTGCCGAGGTTTCCTCCCGAGACAGTCGCCACCTGCTGGAGGCTGCGGATACGGTCCTCAGCCGCACCGCCACCCACCCGGTCAGCACACCCCGCAACGCGGTATTCCACGCCGCCTTGCTATCCCGGGCCCACGTCGCAGCCAACGACCTGGACCGCGCGGTACCCGCCGCGCAGACCGCGCTGCGCCACCTCCCCGCCGTACGCTCTCGTCGCTGTGAGCTGGTGCTGCGCCGGCTGGAAGACGACCTCGCCGCACTCCCCCCAGCCCGCCGTCCCGCCGCCGTCCGCTCGCTGCACGACCAGCTCCGCGCCACCCACGCCACCTGAGCCCGAGCACCTGTGGTCAGGATCCCCGGGCGGCCGGGTGAGCACGTTCGGAGGTATCCGTGTGGTCGTCGGGGGAATCACCCGGGTCGAGGTCGGCCGGGGCGGGCGAGTACAGCAAACCGAGCAGTGGTCCGGCGGCTATCGTGGTGACCACCGTGGTCACCACGAGGATCGAGAACAGGGTGTCCCCGATCAGCCCGAGCGACAGCCCGATGTTGAGCATCACCAGCTCGGTGAGCCCACGGCAGTTGAGCATGACGCCGAGCGCCACGGACTCCTTGTGGGAGCGGCCCATCAGCCGCGCGCCGAGCATCGCGCCCGCGAACTTGCTGACTACCGCGACCACCAAGACGAGCCCGCAGAACAGCAGGGCGGTGCCGTCGCGCAGCGCGCCGAAGTCGGTGACCAACCCGACGGAGGCGAAGAACAGGGGCAGCAGCACCCACAGGGTCAGCCCTTCGGTGCGCTGGAGGAAGCCGTGCACGATGGTCGACGAGCGGGGCATCACCACCCCGGCCACGAACGCGCCGATGATCGGGTGGATGCCGATCCGCTGGCCCGCGAGCGCGCACAGCAGCACGAACAGGGTCAGCACCACCTGCATCTGGTAGGGGTCGAGTGCGTGCCGCTCCGCCCTGGCCAGGCCGTGCCGCAGCGCGGGGCGGACCACGGCCAGCATCACCACCGCGAAGATGACGGTCAGCGCCGCTGTCCGCAGCACGGTGGCTGAGTCGCCCCGGCCGGTGAAGACCATGAGCACCACCAGTAGGCACCAGATGGTGGCGTCGCCGATCGCCGCAGCGGCGATGCCGAGTATGCCCGCCGGGGAGTTCACCAGCCGCCGCTGGCGCAGGATCGCGGCCAGCACCGGCAGGGCGCTCACGCTCATGGCCAGGCCGAGGAAGAACAGGTACGGCAGCCTGCCCGCCCCGTCGGGCTGGTAGGAGGCGGGCAGGGCGAGACCGAGCAGAACCCCGCAGCCGAACGGCACGGCGAGGGCGGCGTGGCCGATCACTACCGCGGCGACGCCATTGTTACGCAGTCCTTGAGCGCTGAGCTCCAGCCCGATTCCGAACATGAAAAATATCACGCCGAGTTGGGCCATCGCGTTAATGATTGGCATGATCTCCAGCGGGAACAGGTCGTGCTGAACCGCCGGGAATACCGCGCCGAGCACCGACGGGCCGAGCAGCACCCCGCCGATCATCTCACCGATCACCCGGGGCTGGCCGACGCGATGCATGACCGCGCCGCACAGGTGCGCGATGGCGAGCACGATCGGCACGGTGACCAGCAGCACGCCGATCAGGTCACCGTGCATCCCGCTCGCCGCCGGGGGCCGGGCCACCGGCTGGGCGTTGCGCAGCAACAAGGTGAGCCCACCCGCCATCGGCAGTACGACGATGAGCACGTAAGCCAGCGCGTGCCTGCGCCAGGTCAGCGCCGCTGGGCGGGGCACAGCGCAACCTTGATCAGTGCGGCGATGCCTGGGGTGCCCTCGGAGTGCCCGATGTCGGACGTCATGAGCCCACCCAAGACGACGCCTATCACAACACCGCAGGCTCGTAACAGTAGTGTCATGCTCCATCCTCCATACAGGTTTTTCATTACTCCAAATGGATGAATATAATGAGGAGAGGGACGGTTTAGTTCGCGTTACTAGTAACTAAACCACCCGATAGGGCGATTTTCAACCTGTGACCATGTCGCGCCACGGCCCTCGGGCTGGCTAGGAAAGCTGTCAAGTCACCCGTTTGGGTGGATTTGAACTGAGAAAGGTCCGCAACGGCGGACTGAGTCCTCCTGACAGACGGCAACTAACCAGTCTACGAGGGCTCACGTGCGGCTGGGCGGGAGCGGCTTCCGGCTATCGATACCGCGGTTCCGCATACGGCTCGGGTGTGGAACTACTGGCTGGGTGGCAAAGACAACTATCCGGTCGATGAACAGGCCGGTGACCGGATTCGTGCCGTCATGCCAGGCATCGGCGACACCGCTCGCGCCGTTCGGGGTTTTCTGGTCCGCGCGGTCCGGTACCTGGTCTCGGGTAGCTACCTGGTGATGTCGCACTTTACCTCACTAGTCGACACCGAGATCGTGGAAGAGGGCATGCGGATCTACAACGAGAGCGGGGGAACCCCACCGGTGCGGGGCCGCAGCCGCCAGGAACTCATCAGGTACTTCGACCGCCTGGAGTTACGGGAACCCGGCCTGGTCTCGGTGTCGCTGTGGCGCCCAGACCCCTGCAACATCGGCACACCGACCAAGGTGTACGAATTCCGCGGACCCGCCCGAAAGCCCTGACTGACGCGAAGCGCTGCTACTCATCGCCGCTCACCACCCAGATCAGCGCAGTCTTTCCGAAGCTGGCGGTGGCCAGCCGCTGTCCGTCCGGGCTGAACGCCACCCCCACCACCGCATTGTCATGAGTGAGCGTGGCAAGTTGCCGTCCGCTGCCGGCGTCCCAGACCTGAGCGGTGTGGTCGTCGCTGGCGGTAGCCAGCCAGTGCCCGTCTGGGCTGAACGCTACTGCCCGTACTGGTTTGTCGTGGGCCACTTCAGTAAGCCGCCATCCGCTGCTGGTGTCCCAGATTCGGGCGGTGTGGTCGTCGCTGGCGGTGGCCAGTCGGTGCCCGTCCGGGCTGAACGCCACAGTCCGTCCGCGCACGCTTGTGAGTCGCCCACGGGCGTTAGACCGCACGCCCTTGTGCGTCACGTGCAGACATTCCTGTCCGCTGGTGATATCCCAAATCCGCGCATTTTTATCAGCGCTGGCGGTGGCCAGCTGGCGGCCGTCCGGGCTGAATGCCACAGCATTGACTGCCTTGCGGTGCGGCAGGATTTGCAGCACCTGGGGGTGATGGGCGATGGTGGGCGAGCGCGGCAGTGCTGCTGTCGAGTTGGGGAGTTCCCGGCGGGCCCGAGTCAGCAGAGCCGCGGTGCCCTGGTATGCGGGATCCAGCCGCTCCAGCACCTCGATGGCCTCCTGCCACTTGCCGGCGTCGAGCAGGCGCAGGCCGCTGCGGTACTGCGAGTCGATCTGTGCCGCCTGTTCCGCGGCGGTGACCTGGGCTTGCGCCGAGGTCACCAGCCCATCGGGGTCCGCGGCGGCCGGGTCCAGGGTGTGCAGCCGCTCACCAATCTTGACCACGGCCGCCCACTGCTCGGCCTGGTACAGCCGACGAGCCTCGTCGTGCCAACCGGCAATCTGCTGCCGGCGCCGTGCGTTATCCAACCGCTGAGCGACGT
>JBOHFY010000161.1:0-1949 GCA_050699895.1 Pseudonocardiaceae bacterium | reverse complement strand
CAAAGCCTCGAGCAAAGCCGAGACCTTCATCTTGCCCAGGATGTCGTCGCTGTCGGACTTGGCCAGGACTTCTTGAAGGTTGGTCCCGCCGCGCTTGAGGCGCTCCTTGAGCTCGGCCCTGGCGCGTCGGGCGGCGGCCGCCTTCTCCAACGCAGCGGCCCGCTGCTCCTCGGTCAGCTCGGGAAGGGCCACGGTCTCCTCCGTCGATTACTAGTACTGAGGGATGTTCATGATTGGTGCGGCGACCGTATCCTCCGGGCGGCCCGCCGCTTAACCCGGGGTGCCCCCTTCGACCTGCCCCGACAGCGGATAGAGCAGTGCCGCCGCCTCCTCGGCGGTTCGCCGGGCGGCATGTCGCAGTGACGCTGCGTGCGGCCCATGCCGCAACAGGTCCCGTGACGTGGTCACCACGACGTGGCGGGCCGCCGCGCCGAAGACCTGGGGCAAGTCGGTCAGGCGAGCGCCTTGCGCCCCTATCCCGGGGGCCAGGATCGGGCCGTTGAGGGCCTCCAGCCGCAGGGCACCCGCCGGTGTCGTGGCCCCCACCACCACGCCGAGGTCACCGACGGGATACCGGCCGGCGTTGCGGGCGGCGACGGCGTCGACCACGGACTGCGCGACCGTGCTCCCGGTACTGGTCAGCGCGGCTTGCACGTCGGCACCCTCGGGGTTAGAGCCGCGCGCCACCACGAACACTCCCCGCCCGGTCCGGCCGGCCAGCTCGAACGCCGGATCCAGCGCGCCGACCCCGAGATAGGGCGACACGGTGATCGCGTCGGCGGCCAGCGGCGCCCCGTCGCTCAGATAAGCCGCAGCGTACCCAGCCATGGTGGAGCCGATGTCCCCCCGCTTGACGTCGAGCAACACCAGCGCGCCGGCATCCCTGGCCGCCACCACCACCCGCTCCAGCACCGCGACGCCCCGCGACCCGAACCGCTCGAAGAACGCCGACTGCGGCTTGACTAGCGCCACCTCCGCCGCCAACGCCTCCACAACACCCAAAGCAAACCTCTCAAGCCCAGCTACGTCATCCCCCACCCCCCACCCCCACAACACCGAAGGATGCGCATCAATCCCCACACACAACGCCCCCCGCGCCTCCACCGCCGCCCGCAACCTTCCCCCGAACCCCGCGCGTTGAGCGGGCTCAGCGGGGTTATTGAGCACCGGATAACCCCGCTGAGCCCGCTGAATGCGAGGTGGTGGGGATGTGGAGAGATTGGAGGGGGCGGACGGTGATGTCGTTGCGGATGAGGGCTTCGATTCCCTGGACGGCGGCGGCGGCGCCTTGGATCGTGGTGATGCAGGGGATGGCGCGGGACACGGCGGCGGTGCGGATCTCGTAACCGTCCACCCGGGGTCCCGGATTACCATAGGGCGTGTTGATGATCATATCGACTCCCCCGGAGTTGATCAGGTCGACGATGTTGTCTGGGCCTTCGAAGTGCTTGCGCACCACAGTGCAGGCGATGCCGTTGCGGCGCAGCGTGGTGGCGGTTCCCCAGGTGGCGAGCACCTCGAAGCCGAGATCGGCCAGCCGTCTGACCGGGAACACCATGGCCCGCTTATCCCGGTTGGCCACCGACACGAACACCCGCCCCGACGTCGGCAGCGAGCCGTAGGCCGCAGCCTGAGGCTGGGCGAAGGCCTGGCCGAACGCGGCGTCGATGCCCATCACCTCGCCGGTGGTTTTCATCTCCGGCCCCAGCAGCGAGTCCACCCCTAGGCCCTCCGGGGTGCGGAACCGGTGGAAGGGCAGCACCGCCTCCTTAACGGCCACCGGTGCGTCGGCCGGCGGATCGCCACCATCGCCGTGCGGGAGCAGCAGGCCTTCCGCCCGCAGTTGCGCGATAGTGGCGCCAAGCATGATCCGTGCGGCGGCCTTGGCCAGGGGCACCCCGGTGGCCTTAGAGACGAACGGCGCCGTGCGGCTGGCCCTCGGGTTGGCC
>JBOHFY010000160.1:0-3778 GCA_050699895.1 Pseudonocardiaceae bacterium | reverse complement strand
TTTGTCGGTGATGACCTCGACCGGGGTGACCGTGGTGGTGTTCAGCGCCTGGGTGAAGAATCGGCGGGTGGCCGCCAGGTCTCGCTTCTCCGCCACCAGAACATCGATGACCTGGCCGAACTGGTCGATCGCACGGTACAGGTAGACCCACCGGCCGCTGACCTTGACGTAGGTTTCGTCGATAAACCAGCGATCTCCTGGAACGTGCCGGCCGGGCCGGGCCGCGTCGATCAGCAGCGGAGTGAACCGCTGCACCCACCGGAACACGGTCACGTGGTCGACCTCAATGCCACGCTCAGCGAGTAGTTCTTCCCTGTCTCGGTAGGACAGTCCGTAGCGCAGGTACCAGCGCACCGCCAGCACGATGACCTCACGGGGGAAGCGAAACCCAGCGAAACCGGACCCCGGCGGAGGCGCCCGACGGTAGCGACGACGCATCAGCACAGCCTGCCCCAACCGGTCATCCACCAACGCAACAGCGCCTTGGCGCATCACCTGATCAGGGAGATCCGCTAAACCGGCGGGTATGTTATCCTGTTGCAGATAGATCTTAATATCTCATATCAGATCTAAGGAGAGATTTTCTTCGCGCGGGAGTTTCGACCCGCGACTGCCGAGATAGTCAAGTTTATCGATAGCCAGCAAGAGTCGTTCGGAGTCGAGCCAGCCTGCGCGGAATTGCAAGTTGCTCCGTCATCGTACTCTGCTGCGAAGAAGCGGCCGTCCTCGGTCCTGGAAGTGCGTGATGAACAACTCACAATGGAGGTCCAGCGCGGGCGCACCGAGGATTACGGCGTGTACGGTGCCCGAAAGACGTGACACCAACTGCGCCACGACTCCACACCGCCTGCAACAACGTCCCACCAGTCAGAATATGAGACCGCTTGCTACCGCCAGGAACAATCTGCTGCTTGCCAAGAAGATATGAACCCAGCTTCTATCGAACCCGGGGCGGTTCATGTCCGGTATGCTGTCAATGTTACAGACCCCGCGCCATGCCAGTTGGCTAGGTCGCGGAGTTTTCACGGGTCTTGGCGTATCCGCGAGTGGATGGGAGATGCGACTACACCCCGCATGGTAAGATTTTTATGATCAGCCGCCCAACGGTATTTGTCACTACTATAGACACTAAAATGGGTGAGGTCCCCGTGGCTCAGAAGTATTATTCGGACGAGTTCGCGACCGGCCACGATGGTCGCCGATTCGGCAGGTGGCCGCTCGGCTCAAAGAAGCTGCCGAAACTGAAAGGAGAGATAAATTTAATAAATCCGATTCAGAAGCCGGCTTCCGGTGGGCCTAAATTTCAGCCACTGCCTGACCCCTCCGGTCCTGAACCTTATGAGCTAGGGTTGGAGAAAGTGGTATCCGAAGATACCATGACGAAAATCACGGACGCGGGTAAGTTGGTGTTTCACTTGACTGGGGATGTGGGTGGGGCGTACCACCCTGAGCCCCAGCAGCTCGTGGCGGAGGCCATGGAAAAAGATTTCAAAGAAGCTGGCAATGGGGATGAAATAGACCCGTCATTTCTGTATATTGTCGGAGATGTCGTCTATTACTACGGCGAAACTGGAGAATACTACCCCCAGTTCTATAAGCCTTACGCGAGCTATCCTGCGCCAATTTTTGCGATTCCCGGTAACCATGACGGGATGGTCTCCCCTTGTTGTGCGGCGCCATCGTTGAAAGCGTTTATGGATAATTTCTGCGCATTTCGTGCATGGCCTACCTTTGAGTCGGTGGACACCGGGCGAGCCGCCATGACCCAACCTAACTGTTACTGGACTCTGATCACCCCGTATGTCACCTTGGTAGGGCTTTACACCAACGTCGTCAATGGCGGGGAACTCGACGATGATCAAGTAAATTGGCTGAAAGAACAGCTAAAAAAGAACAAAGACAAGCCGTTGATCCTGACCATGCACTACCCGGCGATATCGTTCGACGCTTTACACCCTGGCAGTCAGTACATGGAAAACTATCTCAACGACGCCATTAAGAAGAGTGAAAGATTCCCCGACATGGTGATAGGTGGACACAGCCACAACTACCAGCGGTTCACCCGCACCGCCACAGACGATAAAGGCAATAGAGAAATCCCCTATATCGTCGCCGGCGGCGGCGGTTTCTGGGATCTTACCGCAGTCAAAGACGCAGGCGGCAATAAGCTTCCTATCCCCCTGGGCTTCGACGTCAAGCCCGACCCCGACAAAGAAAAACACCCCTCCCCATTCGAGACAAAAACCACGCTGGCGCGATACGTCGATGACCAATACGGCTACCTCCGCCTAACCGTGGACAACAAAAAAAATGAGATCACCGGTGACTACATCACCGTTTCCAGTCCCAAAGAGTCCTGGCAACCCCATATCAAGACTGACGAGATCTTCCTCAAAGATAGCTTCACCCTCAAGCTCAAGGACCACACAGTCGCCACCAACCCAATGCCCCCACCGGGGTGAGGTAGGAGACCGGGAAAAACTGGGGGAGGCCTACGCAACAGCGCCAAATCGGGTGGTCATCTCGTGTCGGTACTGAACCGCGGTGAGTCGGTGACGGCGGGGCCGGAAGTGCGGTGATATCCCGCTGAACGCGGACAAGAACCGCTGCGCGCCACCGGCCTAGATCATTCACGCTGATCCGCAAATCCATGATCGTCTGTATTCGAGGCGTGATCGTCGTAGACAGTGGTCTTGGGTATGGCGATGGTCCCGAGGGTGCTCGGGTGGGCGCCGGGTTCCACCTTCCGCTCGACGCTCCACCACTTCACGGGTCACGCTTATAGGTTTCGCTTTGACCGGTCACCACAGCATGGCGGCTGCGGCACGTCCGCCGGTGTCGAGACGGATCTCTCCTGTTCCGTGATGGACTGTGTGATCGTTCCGCTCCCACTAGGCCGGCGGGTCTCTAGGCGCTGCGCATCCAAGCTCTTCACGCCGTCCATGGCCTTCGCCCATCGAGACGGGGCTCGGCTCCCGCATGGTTCCCGCTCTCGCGGGGATGGTTCACGACCCGTGCTCGGGATTCCTCATCGTACGGACCGATCACTTGCTCGCCGCCCACGGCGACTTTGTCATGACGCTTCAGCAGTCGGATCTCTCCTTCCACCGGCCACCAGCTACGGGGCTGCTTGGCCACTACCCCGACCAGACTTCCACTGGCAAGCCCATCACAGCTTCGCAGAGCACACTCTCAATCACCATCCTCGCCGCTTCGTCCTTGAACTCAGGCGTGTACTTCCTGCGCCGTTCTGGCATTTATCCCCCTCCATTCCGGAACGGACCTTATAGGGTCCGATGTCCGGAATGTGGGAGGCACGCCAGGCCGACCCCCAGCATGGCGAGGACCCCGCGGGTGGAGTAGGGCTTTTTCCAGGTGGTGTGATCAACCGCCACCCCGCGCTCGGTGAGCATCTCTTCCAGATCGTGGTAGCTGACCCCGTAGCGGCAGTACCAGCGCACCGCCCATAAGATCACGTCTTTCGGGAAGTGCCGTCCGGAGAAGATGCTCACAGACCCCGGATCCTGCCATGCCGGGCACATGATCCCGAGTTTGCAACAGCACCGAGGCGATCACATCGGCTGGGATCGTGAACCAGCTCGTGTCCTCAGGCACGGGGTGCTGTTGTACGCGAGCCCGTAGGGGGAGGTGTTGTGGCCAACGTCTTCCTCAGTCATGCCAGCGAGGATGGCGAGTATGCCGCTGAGCTGCATGACTGGTTGGTGGGCGAGGGCCACGAAGTGTTCCTGGATCGGGATCCGCGGCAGGGGATCCGGGT
>JBOHFY010000159.1:0-15965 GCA_050699895.1 Pseudonocardiaceae bacterium | reverse complement strand
GAACTGGTCGAACAACGTCTACAACCTGGTCACCAAGCGGGCCACCGCCGCCGAGGGCGCGACCATGGAATGGATCGACGGCAACCTCGGCTCCAAGGTCACCATGAAGTACCCGTCGGTGTGGCTGATCGGTGAGCACGCCAAGGGCGAGGTGCTCTCGGTGGCCTGCGCGGGCGAGGGCCAGCACCAGGACGCCGGGGCAAAGATGGTGCACGCCGCGCCGCATACCTCGAGCACGATCGTGTCCAAGTCGGTGGCCCGCGGCGGCGGCCGCACGTCTTACCGCGGGCTGGTGCAGGTCAACGAAGGCAGCCACCACTCCCGCTCCACGGTGAAGTGCGACGCCCTGCTGGTGGACCAGATCAGCCGCTCGGACACCTACCCCTACGTCGACATCCGCGAGGACGACGTGTCGATGGGCCACGAGGCCACCGTCTCCAAGTTCAGCGACGACCAGTTGTTCTACCTGATGAGCCGGGGGCTGGCCGACGACGAGGCGATGGCCATGATCGTGCGCGGGTTCATCGAGCCGATCGCCCGCGAGCTGCCCATGGAATACGCCCTGGAGCTCAACCGCCTGATCGAGCTGCAGATGGAAGGGGCCGTCGGCTGATATGACGGCTACCACGCGACCCACAACCGCGCAGCACACTGTGCCGATGGTCTCCCGGGGCCAGCGGTTCACCTCCTACGACGTGGACGCCTTCGAGGTGCCCACGGGGCGCGAGGAGGAGTGGCGGTTCACCCCGCTGCGGCGGCTGCGCGGGCTGCACCAGGGGGTCGCGGCCACGGGCACCGCTCAGGTCAGCGTGTCGGCGGCCGACGAGGTCACCGTCGAGGACGTGGACCGCCTCGATCCGCGCCTGGGCGACGGCGGCGTCCCCGCCGACCGGGTCGCCGCGCAGGCCTGGAGCTCCGCGGCGCGGGCCACCGTGGTGACCATGCCGGCGCGGGCCAGGATCGAGGACCCGGTGATGATTACTGTCACCGGGCCGGGCGCCGGGGCGCTTGCCTACGGGCACCTGCAGGTGCGCCTGGAGGAGCTCGCCGAGGCCGTGGTGGTGCTCGACTACCGCGGCAGCGGCACCTACGCGGAGAACGTCGAGCTGGTTCTCGCTGACGGCGCCCGGCTGACTCTGGTCAGCGTGCAGGACTGGGCCGACGACGCGGTGCATGTCGCCGCGCAGCACACCCGGTTGGGCCGCGACGCGGTACTGCGAGCCACCACGGTGAGTCTGGGCGGCGACCTGGTCCGGCAGTCCCCGACGGTGACGTTCACCCAGCCTGGCGGCGACGCCGAGTTGCTCGGGCTGTACTTCGCCGACGCCGGGCAGCATCTGGAGCACCGCTTGCTGGTGGACCACGCTGTCCCACACTGCCGGTCCTCCGTCGCCTACAAGGGCGCGTTGCAGGGCAGCCCAGGCAAACCAGACGCGCGCACCGTGTGGATCGGCGACGTCCTCATCCAGGCTGCGGCCGAGGGCACCGAGACCTTCGAGGTCAACCGCAACCTGGTGCTCACCGACGGCGCCCGGGCCGACTCGGTGCCCAACCTGGAGATTGAGACCGGGGAGATTGTCGGTGCCGGGCACGCCAGCACCACGGGCCGCTTTGACGACGAGCAGCTGTTCTACCTGACCTCCCGAGGCATCCCCACCGAGCAGGCCCGCCGGCTGGTCGTACGGGGTTTCTTTGGCGAGATCCTGCAGAAGATCACCGTCGCACGGGTGCGTGAGCGGCTGGCGGTGGCGATCGAGGCTGAGTTGGAGGCGGTGGGGGTATGACGGCGGTCCGGGTCTGCGGCCTGACCGATCTGAAGGACGACGTGCCCACCGGCTTCGAGGTTGACGACGTGCCGGTGGTACTGGTCCGCCAGGGCGAACAGGTATACGCGCTGGCCGACGTCTGCTCGCACGCTGAGATCGCGCTGTCCGAAGGCGAGGTGACTCGCAAGGGTCTGGAGTGCTGGCTGCACGGGTCATGTTTTGATCTGGCCACCGGAGCGCCGTCGGCACCACCGGCTTCCGAACCGGTGGACACCTACGCCGTGACAATCGACGGTGACGATGTGTATGTGGACCCGTCTACCGTGACAAACCGTTAAGCCGTGACACATCGCTCAGTTGTGACAAACCGTTCATGGGGACCAACCGCTAGCGGGAGCTGAGACCACACCGATGACCACCCTGGAGATCAAGGACCTGCACGTCGCGGTGCCCACCGACGACGAACAGGCTCCCGAGAAAGAGATCCTGCGCGGCGTTGATCTGACCGTCCGGGCGGGGGAGACGCACGCGATCATGGGGCCCAACGGGTCCGGCAAGTCCACCCTGGCCTACTCGATCGCCGGGCACCCGAAGTACCGGGTCACCTCGGGGCAGGTGCTCCTGGATGGCGTCGATGTGCTGTCCATGTCGGTCGACGAGCGGGCTCGAGCGGGCCTGTTTCTCGCCATGCAGTACCCGGTCGAGGTGCCCGGTGTGTCGATGACGAACTTCCTGCGCACCGCCGCCACCGCGATCCGCGGTGAGGCGCCCAAGCTGCGCACCTGGGTCAAGGAGGTCAAGGCGGCGATGTCCGAGCTGGACATCGACCTCGCGTTCGCCGAGCGCAGCGTGAACGAGGGTTTCTCTGGGGGTGAGAAGAAGCGCCACGAGATTCTGCAACTGTCCCTACTCAAGCCCAAGATCGCTGTGCTGGACGAGACCGACTCGGGCTTGGACGTTGATGCGCTGCGGGTGGTCTCCGAGGGAGTGAACCGCTACCGGGCCAGCGGCGATGTCGGGGTGCTGGTGATCACCCACTACACCCGGATCCTGCGGCACATCACGCCTGACTACGTCCATGTCTTCGCGGGCGGGCGGATTGTGGAGTCCGGCGGGCAGGAGCTCGCCGAGGCGCTGGAGTCCGGCGGTTACGAGCGGTTCACCCGCCGCCAGGAGGTGACGGGGGTGTCGCCGTGACTGGTCAACTCGCTGTCGGGTCCCGGGTGAACGGGCCTTTGACGGCCAGCGAGTTGGAGAAGATCCGCGCGGACTTCCCGATTCTGTCCCGCACGGTGCGGGATGGTCGACCGCTGGTGTACCTGGACTCCGGGGCCACTTCGCAACGGCCCCGGCAGGTACTCGACGCCGAGCGCGCTTTCCTCGAGCGGCACAACGCCGCTGTGCACCGCGGTGCGCACCAGCTCGCCGAGGAGGCCACCGACGCCTACGAGTCGGCACGGGCCCGGATCGCGGCGTTCGTCGGTGCCGACCCCGGGGAAGTGGTGTTTACCAAGAACGCCACCGAGGGGATCAACCTGGTCGCCTACGCGCTGAGCAACTCCTCGGTCGCCGCGGCGGCGAGGCGCTTCGCGCTGGCGCCAGGGGATGAGATCGTGGTGACCGAGATGGAGCACCACGCCAATCTGGTGCCCTGGCAGGAGCTGTGCCGGCGTACCGGCGCCACGTTGCGCTGGTATCAGGTGACCGATACCGGGCGGCTGGACCTGGACTCGCTGGACCTGTCGGGGGGCATTTCTGGGCGGACTAGGGTGGTGGCTTTCACCCACCAGTCCAACGTGATGGGCACCATACCGCCGGTTGCGGAGTTAGTCCGCCGGGCTCGCGAGGTCGGGGCGTTGACCGTGCTGGACGCCTGCCAGTCGGTGCCGCACACCCCGGTCGACTTCGCCGCGCTGGACGTCGATTTCGCGGTGTTCTCCGGGCACAAGATGCTCGGCCCGTCCGGAGTCGGTGTGCTCTACGGCCGCCGCGAATTGCTCGAGGTGCTGCCGCCGTTCCTCACCGGAGGGTCGATGATTGAGTTGGTGAGGATGGAGGGCTCCACCTACGCCCCGCCGCCGCAGCGCTTCGAGGCCGGTGTCCCGATGACCTCCCAAGCGGTCGGTTTGGGCGCGGCGGTGGATTACCTCTCAGCCGTGGGGATGGACCGCATCGCCGAGCATGAGCGGGCCCTGACCGAACAGGCGCTGGCCGGCCTGTCGGAGCTGACCGGTCTACGGATCATCGGGCCTACCGGCACTGCGGATCGGGGTGGCGCGGTGTCCTTCGTCCTGGACGACGTGCACGCGCACGACGCCGGGCAGGTCCTCGACGACCTGGGAATCGCGGTGCGGGCCGGGCACCACTGCGCCTGGCCGCTGCACCGCCGCTTCGGGATCGCCGCGACGGTGCGGGCCAGCTTCGCGGTATACAACACGCCCGCCGAGGTCGAGAAGCTGGTGGCCGGGGTGCACGAGGTGCGCCGTTTCTTCCGGGGGGGCGCATGAAACTGGAGCAGATGTATCAGGAGATCATCCTGGACCATTACCGCAACCCGCATCTCAGCGGTCTGCGGGAGCCCTTTGACGCCGAGTCCTACCAGGTCAACCCGACTTGCGGGGACGAGGTGACGCTGCGGGTAGCCCTGGAGGGTGACCGGGTGACCGACGTGTCCTACGACGCGGTCGGCTGCTCGATCAGCCAGGCGGCGACATCGGTGTTGACCGATCTGGTGGTCGGCCGGACTGTGGCCGAGTCGAGGTCCACCATGGCCTCCTTCGTGGAGATGGTGCAGAGCCGGGGCCAGGTGGAGCCCGACGAGGACGTCCTCGCTGACGCGGTCGCCTTCGTCGGCGTGTCGCGATACCCGTCCCGGGTGAAGTGTGCCTTGCTGGGCTGGATGGCGTTCAAGGATGCCGTCGGCCGGGCGGCGGCCGCCAGCTCAGACAGCGCCAGCTCAGACAACGGTGCGAAGCGAGCGGAGACGCAATGAGCCTGAACGAGGAATCCGACGTCGTGCGCGGTGCCGCTGGGATGCCTCAGGTCCCGACGCCCCATCCGGACGGCGAGCTGGCCGCCCTCGACGACCTCGAGGAAGCTATGCGTGATGTGGTCGACCCGGAACTGGGCATCAACGTGGTCGATCTGGGTCTGGTCTACGACATCCGGGTCGGCGAGGGCAACGTCGCTATCGTCGACATGACGCTGACCTCCGCGGCCTGCCCGCTGACCGACGTCATTGAGGACCAGACGCGCGCCGCGCTCACCGGTGGTCCCGGTGGGGGACTGGTCGACGACGTGCGGATCAACTGGGTCTGGATACCCCCCTGGGGCCCAGACAAGATCACTGAAGACGGCCGGGAGCAACTACGCGCCCTGGGATTTACGGTCTGAGCTGGGTTTCACCGTTTGACCCGCAGCGCAATCGTGGTCGCTCGGCAGGTATCGCACATGCTAGCATGCATGCATGCGGACGACGGTGGAGATCGGTGACGAGCAGCATCGCGCGCTGAGCGCCCTCGCTCAGCGTCGAGGCTTGCGCGGTTTCTCCCAGCTCATGCAGGAAGCCCTCGACTCCTACCTCCGAGATCTGGGCGAGGACGAGATCACCGTGCTTCTCGAGCTCGAGGGCACGCTCGGGGAGCGCGACGAAGTGGAGCTGCGGGCGCGGATCGAGGCAGCGAGGGGGATATGGCGGGCCTCGTAGTCGCTGACACGGATCTCGTGATCGACTTTCTCCGTGGTCGGGGGCCGGGAGCGCGGCTGACCCGCCAGCTCCTGGTTGAGCGACGCCTGCGGCTGACCTCGGTCACCGGTTTCGAGCTGCGGGTGGGCGCGGACTTCCTCGACCGGCGAGACCAGATCCTGCGCCTGTTCCGGTCCCGGACGCTCGCGCTGGATCTCGTATCGGCTCTTAAAGCGGGAGAGATCGCCGCCAGCCTGCAGAAGGCGGGCTCGGCCCTCGGGCTCGCGGATTGTCTGCAGGCGGGAGTCTGCGTGCGGCACGGGCTGCCGCTCGCGACACGCAACCGCAAGCACTTCGACCGGGTTGAGGGGTTGGAGCTCGTTGACGTCGACGTTTCCTGATGACGGTGTGGGCGTCCGCCAGGTAGGCCGAGCCCACGCCCGCTTTCGTGAGCACCACACCGACGAGGCGTGCGAGATCCTTGGTGGTGTCCCGCATTGAGGTGCTTTTGCTCCAGCATGGCGTTGACAGCCTCGGCGTAAAGCACCACTCACATCAGTCTGCCGAACCGCCCGGCCGGTCGGCACCGCCGGGTTCTCTGTTGGCTGGCCCGTCGAAGAGCTCGCCGAAGCCGAGATCGAACGCCTCGTCGAGCTGCGCCTGACCCGCCAGGCCGTGCTGCACCGCGAGCCCGACGCGCTGCGGCTCTGGGTGGTGCTGGACGAGGCCGTGCTCCGCCGCGTCGTCGGCGGTCCCGCGATCATGCGCGACCAACTGCGCCACCTCGCGGCGATGGCCCGCCACCCCAAGATCACCGTGCAGGTGGTGCTCTACGTCCACGGCGCGCATCCGGGCATGGCCGCCGGTCCATTCAAGATCCTCAGCTTCCCCTGGCCCGCCGACCCTGGCGTGGTCTATCTTCAGCACCGAGGTGATGGCCTCTACCTGGAACAACAGTATGATATCGAGCCACACACCGTCGCGTTCGAGCATCTGCGGGTGCTCGCCCTGCCGCCGGACGAGTCGTCAATCTTGATCTAGAACGCTGCGGAGGAGTACTCATGACCAACGCCCCTCTGGACGCCGTCACGATCGGCCAACTGGCGGCTGCGGCGTGGCGCAAGCCCAGCTTCAGCGGCGACGAAGGTGATTCCGTCGAGACCGCCCTGCTGGCCGACGGCCGGATCGCCGTCCGCAACAGCAACGACCCCGAGTCCGACGTCGTCTTCTTCACCCGCGCCGAGATGGACGCCTGGATCAAAGGCTGCAAAGCCGGCGAGTTCGATGACGTGATGTAACGGCAGTTGCAGCCGTTACATCACTCCGAGGAGGCCGACCGAAACCGTGGGAGATCAACTGTTCGAGCGCCCGGTGGCGATACTCTACGACACAAGCTCGACATGTCCGTTGTGATGGGTGAAGCCGGGATGCCAGCGAGCGAAGTCGGCGGCCAGGTCGTCGTTGAGGACTCGGGTGCGGACCTGCAGGAACAGATGGGCGCCCTGCCGTGACGGCCCAGGCACGCACGGTTGGCGCGCTCCTGCAGCAAAGCGGTGAGCCGGGTGGCGATGTCGCCGCCGCGCACGTCGTGCACTGCGCGCAGCCCCCGGGGTTGGCCGGTCGTGACTAACGCCCCCGAACCGCTGCTCACCCTCGATAACTCGATTGAGATCGAGAGTTTGCTCTAGCCAAGCAAGGGATTATCTTCCATGGCTCGCACCGAGCACACCTCCAGCAGCAGCTTCAGCGGCAATTCGGCCCCAGTCGCTCTCTGTGCAGACCAACTGCCCACACGGGCCCGGGGCGACAATGCCCTTGACAACAGTGGTGCAACCCCCGACCGCGCCGGCAAAGGCCCCGACCACAGCTCCGGCAGCCGCTGCATATGGCCCACCAATGGCCCCACCAATGGCCCCACCACCGGTTGCACCTGCCCCTGCCGCAACAGCCATTTGGTAAGGAACGTCCGAGCAAGGACGGTCTGCCGCCTGAGCTGTACCAGCCATCCCTAGGAACAACACCCCACAAACCCCACTGAAGACCGTGACGGAAGCGGCGAAACACTTCCCATTTTGTGAACGAAACACTGCAACCCCCCAGGTTATAGTTGAGTCCCCAAACTCACCTGTCAACCGCACAGCGCCCTCGCTTCTACATCATATCAAGTTGTTGAGGTCCAGCCTCATAGGTCACGTTCGGTGGTCTCCCGTAGCCTGGTGTGTTCGTCGCAAGTTCCGCACCACGGCGGCCGCACCGAGACCGACCAAAACCGTGGTAGATCAACTTTTCGAGTGGCTCGGTGATCCTCTGGCGCCGCCAGGTACGGATCATCTGGGCACGGACCGCGCCCCCGGAGGATTGCGGCGGACCGGATGCCAGGCCGCCCAGGTGCACCGCTTCACTGTGCACGGGCGGGACTACGGCTGCGGGAGCGGTGGTAACAAGTCGATCTCCCACGGTTTTGGTCGGTCTCCTCCGACCGTGACCGCTGGGCCAGAACCCGTTCGGCGGGGGCTTGACCGTTCCGGCTGCGGCCATGTGCTGGAGGGTACTGCGTGACGACACGGTTGCACCTCCATAGCTGTAGACATAGTGTATACACGTGAGTGCATCCGAACCGGGACCGAGCGTCGTCATGCAGGCGCGCGTACCAGCCGACCTGGCCCGCGAGCTGCTTGAACAAGACGGACCCGCGCTGGGTCTGGATGGCATGTCGGAGATCGTCCGGGAGGCGCTGCGGTTGCTGCACCGGCACGCCCGCGAACGCCGCGCCGCTGCCGAGCTGGCGGCTTTCTACCCCGGTGGCGTCGCCCCCCTGCCGACCGGCGTGGTCGGCGACGATGTCTGACGCACCATTGCAGCCGTTGCGCGGCGAGGTGTGGGACGCCCGGCTCCCGGTTGTCGGCCGGCACCCCGCCGTCGTGCTCACGGTGAACCCGCTGATCCCTCGGCTCGGCGCCGTCACCGTGGCCGTCGTCACCGGCACGGCCGGTCCCTCCAGCACCCACGTCAGGTTGGATGCCGACGCCGGCCTCACACGCTACCCAGAGTCGTACGTGAACGCCACCGACCTCCATACGCTGAGCCGGACCCGGCTGCAGCAGCGCCGCGGGCGGCTCGCTGCGGGGGAGCTGGCGCACCTGGAGGATGCGGTCCGCCTCTACCTGGGATTGTGATCACATGGTGTGTCGTGATGTAACGGCAGTCGCAGCCGTTTCACCGCTCCGACCGCGACCGCCGGGCTAGGACCTGCTCGACGGTGACACCAACCGGTGTCGATCGACAGGATCCGGACCACCCCGGACTCGAGCAGCAGCTCCATGCCGGTAGTAGGTTCGAGGCACCACTGCACTGCGGCCGCGTCGCTGGTGGCGATCTCCTCCTCCGTATCCGGCAGATCATCCGGCTCGTCCGGGGGTAAATCGAGCAGGACAATTCCACCGCTGAACGCCCGCAACGCTGCCGCCCGCAACGTGTGGTGGTTCTGGATCGTCACATCGGCGACCACGGTTCGTGCGTAGGTCTCCCGCGCCCGGCCGCGCCCTGAGCGCGCCGGGGCCGCTACGTCGAGACCGGCCAGGTCGAACAGTCCGGGCTGGTCTTTCATCAGGCTCCCCTCGCCAGCTGACCACCGTATCGTCGCAGACCTTCGACGGCGCCCTTCCGCTGGAGAGGCCGGTGACGTCAACGGGTACGGTCCCTCCTGGCCTCCTAGCTGGGCGGCCGGTTGGTGTCGGAGGGAGGCGAGGATGACGAGTTCGACACCTGTGACTGCTGCGGAGTCTGTGCTGGTCAAGCAGGTGGTGGATTTCGTCAGATGGGTTGGGGACGGCCGCAAGCTCACCCAGAAGGGAGCCATCACGCTGGCCGATGCCAGGGTTCTCCTCGACCGATTGGGTACCGGGGACGAGCTCGATCCCGCGATCGGTGAGCGGGTGTTCAAGACCAAGTCGAGTGTGGAGTTGCTGGGTCTGAGCCTGGTGGTGGAGTGGGCCAAGGCGGCGCGGCTGGTGCGGGTCGTGCGCGGTCGGCTGGTGCCGGTGAAGAAGGCCGCTGTGCTGCTCGGCCGCCCGGCGGAGTTGTGGATGGCGTTGTTCGAGGTGTTCGGGCGGATCGGCCCGGCGTTTCTGCCCTGGGGATGGGGCGAGTCGTTTCTGCGCTCGGAGTTCGCTGCCGGCGTCGATGCGTTGCTGTCCGTGCTGTACGGCCGCGACGGCGCGGTCGGCCTGGACGAGCTGTGCGATCTGGCGTGGCACACCGTGACGGCGCCCTATGTGCTCGATGACGCCACCGACATTCAGCTGACCACGGCCCGTCGCATGAACGATCGCGATGTTCGGCGCACCCTCGGCACGTTGGCCCGGCTGGGTGTGGTGGCCCTGACCGAGGAGTCCGCCGAGCTGACCGCGGCCGGTCGGCACGGGACTCGTCGCCTGCGGGGGGAGCCTGAGCCCGGCGATCCCGTGCACCAGATCACCGTCACGCTGGCCGAGGTGACGGATCCGCCCGTGTGGCGGCGGCTGTTGATCCCGTCCACCATGTTGCTGAGCAGGCTGCACGACGTGATCCAGACGGCGATGGGTTGGCGGGACAGTCATCTGCACAGCTTCACCGATGGCAATCGCACCTACGGCCCGCCGGATCCGGAACTTGAGTTCACCGACGAGCGCTCAGTGCGGCTCGGCGACCTCGACTCCGGCTGCGGCGCCATCGGTTACACCTACGACTTCGGCGACGGCTGGGAGCACGAGATCGTCATTGAGGCGCTCGGGGCGGCGCAGCCGAGCGAGAGTTACCCCCGATGCATCGGCGGTAGGGGCGCTTGCCCGCCGGAGGACTGCGGCGGGCCGCCGGGCTATGCGCACCTCCGGGAGGTTCTCGCCGATCCGGGTGATGCGGAGCACGACGACATGGTGCGGTGGCTGGGTTTGGAGCATGCCCGCGAGTTCGATCCGGCCGCCTTCGACATCAAGCTGGTGAACCGCGAACTCCGCGCGGGGCGCTGGGCGGCACAACGGTGCGATCAACGGCTGTAGTGGTACCTGCATGCGGCGATCCTGATCTCGTTTTCCACGATCCGGTACACCAGCCGGTGCTCATCGGTGATACGGCGCGACCAGTAACTCTGAAACGCGTGCCGCAGCGCCTCCGGTTTGCCGATCCCCTCGTTGCCGTTGCGGACGATGTCCTGGATGAGCGCGTTGATCCGGCGCAGCACCTTGCGGTCCTGTGCCTGCCACCACAGGTAGTCCTCCCAGGCGAATTCGTCCCAGACCAGCTTCACTCGATGAGATCATGGGTGATGCCTGAGCCTGACTCGAGCCGGTCGATCGAGGCGAGTAGCCGGCGTGCGTTCGCCGGACTGCGCACCAGGTATGCCATCTCCTTGAGAGACTGGTAGTCGTCCAGAGAGACGATCACGACCGGCTCATGGCCCGCCCGTGTGATGACGACCTCCTCCCGGTCGTCGACCACGGAGTTGAGAGTCTCCGCGTAGCGCGCACGAGACTCGGAATAGCTCATGGTTTTCACCGGCACTCCTCAAGCGTACGTACAACAAACTGTACTCCTGGGACGGTCTGCCCGCCAGATGACGGCGCCACTCGCCAGCAGTTCAGCTAGTCAGGACCACAGTGCGCTGATCGGGAGGCTGATGATGCGGTCGCCGAGCCGCGCGCCGTCCGGTCCGCTGTGCAGCACGACACCGACGAGGAAACGCGTGCCGAGCCGATCGCGCAGTGAGACCAGGTTGCGCACCGCTGCTGGCGCGGCGCCGGGGCCGGCTTTAACCTCAATGGCCGCGACTCGGCCGTCGGGGTTTTCGACGATGACGTCGATCTCTGTGGTGTCTCGGTCGCGGTAATGGGCGAGTTCCGGTGGGTCCGGTGCCGAGCTGGCCTGGCGCAGTAATTCGGTGAGCACGAAGCCTTCGATGATCGGGCCGTCCGCGCCGAGGGCGAGTTCGGGCCGGAGCAGCGTGGCGACCTCGGCTCGGCGAAGGTAACCCGCCAGGCCCGGATCCGTCAGGTACACCTTGGGGGCTCGGATCTCCCGCTGACTGAGGTTTGTCGCCCATGCGGGGATTCGCACGATGAGGAAGAGAGCCTCCAGGGTGTCCAGGTAGCGCAGCACGCTGGTCCGCGGCAGTTGGGCATCGGCCGCCAGATCGCTGACGTTGAGGACCCCGGCGTGGCGGGCGGCGATGAGCCGCAGCAGCCGGGGCAGGTCCGCTGTCCGCGGCGACGCGGAGATTCCGGGTGCTTCCCGCTCGATCACCGTCTGGACATACGCGCTGAACCATGCTCGTCGACGCGCCCCCTCGCGGGCGCGTGCTTCGGGATAGCCGCCGGCCAGCGCGAGCTCCAGATAGCTCCGTTTGTCCAGCTCACTGAGCTGGTCTCTTGCTAGGTCGGCATCGAGTAGCCGGCTGAGGAAGGTCTCCGGCCGACGCCCGATCTCGCCCTGGCTCAACGGCCACAAGGTGTGCCGCTCGATCCGGCCCGCGAGGGTCTCCGATACCGCCCGGTTGGCGCTGAGCTGAGACGAGCTGGTGATCAGGAAGCGGCCTGGCCGTGGCTGGCGGTCGACGGTGGCTTTGATCGCTAGCAGGAGCTCGGGCGCGCGCTGGATCTCGTCGATGACGAACAGCCCGGGCCGACCCTCGACGAACCCCTGCGGATCGCTTCTCGCCAACGTCCGCACGTCGGCGTCGTCCAATGATGCGTAGGTGGCATCCGGCCGCTGGGCGACGATCCGCTGAACCAGCGTTGACTTGCCGGTCTGCCGAGGCCCCACCACGCCGACGACCCTCGTGTCGAGCAGTGCCGTGGTGACGTTGGTGAGCAGGTGACGCGGAAGAACCGATGAACCGCTCGGCTCAGGCTGTAAGGACGTCACCAGGCCAGTCTGCCACAGGACACCACTCGTGATGGACAATCCGCGATGATCCTGTGGACGATCCGCGACACTGATGTGGGCGTGATTGGCGGCCAGGTTCTCCGCCCGCGACATCCGTGGTTCGCGCCCCGCTCTCAGCGATCATGAACCTGTGCCCACCGGAACGTTCAGTAGCACCACCTGCTCGTAGTGCTCCACGCGTGGGAACGGGTCGTAGAAGTGATGCAGCAGCTGGCGCCACTGCTGATACTGCGGTGAGTTGCGGAAGCCCTCGGTGTGATCTTCCAGGCGCCGCCACTCGACCAGCAGAAGATACATACTCGGGTGCTCAATGCAGCGGGACAGGGCCAGTCGCTGGAAGCCCGGCATCCCCGTGATGATCGGCTTGGCCTGGGCGAAGCCACTTCGAAGGCCATCTCTTCGCCGAGCTTCACGGACAGCAGCGCGTGCTCAAGGATCATTACCACCTGGATGATTGCCGCCGAGCGCAACGACCGTGCGTTGTGGGCCGGCCACCGGGTACGGCTAGCGAGTAACGATTCCGGTCACCCCTGCCGTCGTCGTCGCCCAGGTCAGCCGGTCGCCCCGGCAGGCCCACCTCCTCCGGTCAGCCGGGATCGATCTGCCCATCCTTGATGCCTGACCAGGGACACTCCGGGAGACCTGCCGGCCGGCTCACAGTAGCCTGTCACCTAGGGTGCCGACTAGGTTACGCTGCGTGCACATCGCCCAGGGAGGGCGACGCGGCAGCGAACTCTTTGGTGGTCAAGCGGGACGCTGGAAGCACGTAGAGGACGGTCATGGGTGCCCGAAAGTCCAGCTCAGGTCCATTGTCGCGGCTGAATCGCGCGAGCCTGGATCAGGGAAGTGGCGATGGGGCGAGCGGGGCCGCGAAGATCGGTCTGGTTGCCACCCTCCTCGCCGCGCTGGTCGCCGGACGGCCGCGTACCGGTGTGCTGTGTATGTCAGCGGCCCTGCGCCTAGGTCGCGAGGGTATCTAGGATCTGTTGGCCGTATTTCGCCAGCTTGTTCTCGCCGACACCGCTGATGGTGCTGAGCTCGGCCAGGGTTGCGGGGGCCTCGGTGGCGATCTGGCGCAGGGTCGCGTCGTGGAAGATCACGTAGGCGGGTACGCCCTGCTCCTTCGCGGTGGCGGCGCGCCAGGCGCGGAGCCGCTCGAACACCGGCACCGCCGCCTCGGGCAGGTCGACGGGTGCGGCGCGGCGGGGTTTGTCGGCCTTTGCGGCGGCTTTCGCTACCCGTTCGGGTTCGCGGCGCAGCAGGACCTGGCGTTGCCGGCTCAGCACCTCGCCGCTGGAGTCGGTGAGCACCAGCGTGCCGTAGTCGCCTTCGACGGCGAGCAGACCCTGGGCTAGTAGCTGGCGCACTACCCCGCGCCACTCGCTCTCGTGCAGCTCGGTGCCGATGCCGAACACCGTCAGCGACTCGTGGCCGAACTGGGTGACCTTGGGCGTCTGCTTGCCGAGCAGGATGTCAATCACCTGGCCCGCACCGAACTTTTGGCGACGTTCGCGGTCCAGGCGCAGTACGGTCGACAGGAGCTTCTGCGCGGCGATCGTGCCGTCCCACGATTCCGGTGGTGGCAGGCAGGTGTCGCAGTTGCCACACGCGGTGGCGGGCTGGCCGAAGTAGGCGAGCAGTTGCCCTCGGCGGCACTTGATCGTCTCGCAGAGGCCCAGCATGGCGTCGAGATGGGTGGCCAGCCGGCGACGGTGGGCGACGTCGCCCTCGCTGGTGTCGATCATCTTGCGCTGCTGCACGACGTCGGCCAGGCCGTAGGCCAGCCAGGCGGTGGCGGGCAGCCCGTCCCGGCCGGCCCGGCCGGTCTCCTGGTAGTAGCCCTCGACGGACTTGGGCAGGTCGAGGTGGGCGACGAAGCGCACGTCGGGCTTGTCGATGCCCATGCCGAACGCGATCGTCGCGACCATGACTAAGCCGTCCTCGCGCAGGAAGCGCGCTTGGTTCTCGGCTCGGGTGCGCGCGTCGAGCCCCGCGTGGTAGGGCAGCGCCGCGATCCCGTTCTCCACCAGGAAGGCTGCGGTCTTCTCCACCGATGCCCGTGACAGGCAGTAGACGATGCCCGCGTCGCCGGAGTGCTCGGTGCGCAGCAGCTCCAGCAGCTGCCGCTTCGGCTCGTTCTTGCCCACGATGCGGTACTGGATGTTCGGGCGGTCGAAGCTCGCCACGAAGTGCCGGGCGTCGGCCAGGTTCAGCCGGGACGCGATCTCGGCGTGGGTCGCTTTGGTGGCCGTCGCGGTCAGCGCGATGCGGGGCACGGTGGGCCACCGCTCGTGCAGCGCGGACAGCGCGAGATAATCGGGCCGGAAGTCGTGCCCCCACTGGGCCACGCAGTGCGCCTCGTCGATGGCGAACAGCGAGATGGTGCCGCGATCGAGCAGGGTGCCGGTGGTCTCGACGCGCAGGCGTTCCGGCGCCAGGTAGAGCAGGTCCAGCTCACCGGTGAGAAAGGCGGACTCGACCTGGCGGCGCTCGTAAGCCTGCTGGGTGGAGTTGAGGAACCCGGCCCGGACGCCGAGCGCGGTCAGAGCGTCGACCTGGTCCTGCATCAGCGCGATGAGCGGCGAGATGACGACGCCGACGCCGTCGCGCACGAGCGCGGGAATCTGGTAGCACAGCGACTTGCCACCACCGGTCGGCATGAGCACCAGCGCGTCACCACCCGCGATGACGTGGTCGATGACCTCCCGCTGCGCGCCCCGGAACGAGTCGTAACCGAAGACGCGCCGCAGCACCCGCACGGCATCGTTCATGTCGAGTCCCGTGTCGCCGGCAGTCATCCGGCGATCCTAGGGCCGCCGTCCTCGCGTACCGTGAGATGGTCCGGAACCGAACAAAAGTCGCAGCAGTGAGTTTTCGTACACTGCGGTGTCAGAAGGAAGATGGCTAACAATCACGAAGCGCCGGCCCACCGGTGCGGAAAGGAGACATCATGGGACAGCCAGTAGTGCACTTCGAGGTCATGGGTAAGGACGGCGCCGCGTTGCGGTCCTTCTACTCGGAACTCTTCGGCTGGAAGATCGACTTCAACAGCTCGCTGAACTACGGGATCGTGCAGCGCACCGGGGACGCCTCCGCCGACGGCACTGGAATCGGCGGCGGCATCGGAGTGGCGCCGGAGGGCTATCCCGGTCACGTGACCTTCTACGTCGGAGTGCCTGACGTCAAGGCCGCGCTCGCCAAGGCGGAGAGCCTCGGTGGGTCGCGGGTGATGGGACCGGAGAAGGTCATGGAGCAGGTCGAGATCGGTCTCTTCCACGACCCCGAGGGGCACTTGATCGGAGTCGTCAAGACCATGCCGCAGAGCTGAGCGCGCGAACACGCTCCGGTCACGAAGGGCCCCGCTGGTGACGAGCGCTTCGTGTGCGCGGTGGCGGCGGCGCAGGTTCCGCGGAACACCGCATAATTCCGCCGGAGGTTGATCGTCGAAGGTGAGCTGTAGCCGTGCGGTCCTGAACGGCTACAGCTCACTTTCGTCGATCTTCGCCCGGCGATGAGACGGTAGTGGGGCACCGGGGGTCGATGCGGCCGGCCAGCCGCACCATGCTTGCCTTGCGTGCTCACGGTCTATCTCTACC
>JBOHFY010000158.1:0-1998 GCA_050699895.1 Pseudonocardiaceae bacterium | reverse complement strand
GTCCCAGCTTGCCCGGGATATCCCAAAGTCGGTGATCTTGACGATCCCGTTCTGGCCGAGCAGCACGTTGCCCGGTTTGACATCCCGGTGCACGATCCCGGCTTCGTGGGCAGCGGCCAGCGCGGCGGCGACCTGCTGGCCGATTCTGGCCGCCTCGTGCGGCGCCAGCGTCCCCCGCTCGGCGAGAACCTCGGCCAGGCTGCGCGCGGGCAAATACTCCATGACCAGCCACGGCACTACCTGGTCGCTGGCGCCAGTGGCACCATCGAGAGCCACGTCGTAGACGTGGATGGCGTTCGGGTGCTTCAGCCGGGCCGCGATGCGGCCCTCGCGCATGGCCCGGCCCCTGGCCGTCCGCGCGTCCGCCTCGGGCAGGCCGGGCTGCATCAGCAGCTCCTTGATCGCTACCGTGCGGTCCAGCCGCTCGTCGTGCGCTCGCCAGACCACGCCCATCGCGCCAGTGCCGATCCGCTGGTCCAGGCGGTAGCGGTCGGCGACGAGTCTGGTGCCAGAGTTCACCTACCGTGCTCCTCGCTCACCACCTCAGGCTAGGCGCTTCGCCGCTGGACACACCCCTCTGGCGACGACCGCATCGGTGTCCGGTAGCTCTCGCGGGGCGGGCGGTGCCCGCCATGGGGTCAACCGCCGCTGCGGTAGCGCGTCCGGGTGCTTTGGAGGCCCTGGTAGCCCACGACGCCGCTACCGGCTCCGGCCAGAATGGCCAGGATGTCGGCACCCGCGCCGCCGGTGGTGAGCAGCAGCGCGAGCAGCGCTACGCCGAGGGTGACCGCGGCCACCGGAACCCGGCTGCGGACGTACTGGCTGACCGGGTCGCCCCCGGCTCGCCGGCCCGCCGCCGACCTCAGCATCGCGAGGTATCCGCCGTGGGCCGCCGCGGCCAGCAACCCGGCCAGCGCGGTGAGGACAGCAATCAGATTGAGCACCATGCGGCCAGTGTGCTCTCCCAGCCGAGGGCGGCGCCGCTGGCCATCAGCGACCGAGCTGACCGCGTCCCAGCCGCAGCAGCAGCATCGCCAGTTCGTAACCCTCTTTGCCCAGTTCACGGTAGCGACTGAGGACGGCCATCTCGCGGCCGTGCACCACTCGAGGACCGCCAGCGGCTCGTCGAGCGGTGCCGATCGCCTGGGACACCGCAGTGCGTCGCTGCACCAGCCGCAGGATCTCGGCGTCGAGATAGTCGATCTCGGTGCGCAGCGTGGTGAGGTCGATTGCGGTGTCGTCCTGGCCGTTGCGACCCGTGGGCGCCGCCTCGCTGCTTGCGGGTGGGGACATCATCGGTGGTCTCCCGATTCTGCTCTGGAGCTCGCGTTCCCCGGCAGCAACGACGCCCCAGGTCCGTGGACTCCGGGGCGTCGTGGTGGTCTGCGTTGCTGCATCACGCCATCACGGGCACCGAATCCGGTACCCGTAAAAAAAGCGGTGGCGACTGCGCACGTCATCGAGTCTGCCACGGTGCGTGCTGCGCCGTCTACCTGCTCTGGCGGTGGTCTGCCCACGGCGGGCGCTCCGGATGACGGTGCCGCCCGGTACCGTGGTCGCCACGATGAGTGCCTCCGAGCTCAACCCGCAGCAACGAGCGGCGGTGGAGCACGCCGGCTCCCCGCTGCTCATCGTCGCGGGTGCCGGGTCCGGCAAGACCCGAGTGCTCGCCTACCGGATCGCCTACCTGCTTGCCCAGCGCGACGTCGCGCCCGGGCAGGTGCTGGCGATCACCTTCACGAACAAGGCCGCGGCCGAGATGCGGCAGCGGGTCACCGCGCTGGTCGGCCGGCGCGCCGCGGTGATGTGGGTCTCGACGTTCCACTCGATGTGTGTGCGGATCCTGCGCCGGGAAGCCGCGACGCTGTCCGGGCTGACGTCGAACTTCTCCATCTACGACTCCGACGACACCCGTCGCCTGATCGCGATGGTGGCCCGCGACCTGGATTTGGACCCCAAGCGTTACCCCGCTCGCACCCTGGCGGGGAAGATCTCCAA
>JBOHFY010000157.1:0-20589 GCA_050699895.1 Pseudonocardiaceae bacterium | reverse complement strand
GGACCCGCGATGTGCCCGGGTACGACCTGCTCGGCGCGTTCGTCGGCAGCGAGGGCACCCTCGGGATCGCCACCAAGATCGTGGTGCGACTGCTGCGGGACCCGGAGGCGGTGCGCTGCCTGCTCGCCGCGTTCCCCGGGGTGGATGAGGCGGGCGCCGCGGTGTCGGCGATCATCGCCGACGGCGTCACCCCAGCGGCGATCGAGATGATGGACGCGCTGGCGATCAAGGCGGCCGAGGCCGCAGTGGCCTGCGGTTACCCCGAGGGCGCCGGTGCGGTGCTCATCGTGGAGCTGGACGGCCCGGTCGCCGAGGTGGAGCACACCTTCACCGCGGTGCACCGGCATTGCACCGATGCGGGCGCCGCCGAGATCCGGGTGGCCCGGGACGCCGCCCAGCGTGCACTGTTCTGGAAGGGCCGTAAGTCCGCGTTCGCCGCGGTGGGCCGGATCAGCCCCGACTACATCGTGCAGGACGGGGTGATTCCCCGAACGGTGCTGCCCGAGGTGCTGCGCCGCATCGCCGAGCTGTCGGCCGGTACCGGGGTGCGGGTGGCCAACGTGTTCCACGCCGGCGATGGCAACCTGCACCCGCTGGTCCTGTTCGACGAGACCAAACCCGGCGAGGCGCAAGCCGCCGAGGAGGTCTCGGGCGCGATCCTCGACCTGTGCATCTCCTACGGCGGCTCGATCACCGGCGAGCACGGCGTGGGGGTGGACAAGGCGCGGTACATGCCGCGGATGTTCACCGACGACGACCTGGACACCATGCAGCGGTTGCGGTGTGCCTTCGATCCCGCCGGGGTGTGCAACCCTGGCAAGGTGTTCCCCACTCCCCGGCTGTGCGGTGAGGTGCCGGGCAAGCACAAGGGTGTGCACCCGCTGCAGGCCGCAGGTCTGGCCGAGCAGTTCTGATGGTCACCTCCACCCTCGGCGGGTTGCGGGCGGCCTGCGGTGATGTGACCGAGGCGGGCGCTGAGGACACCGTGGACGGGGTGCCGGCGCGCTGGGTGGCGCGGCCAGGCGGCACCGACGAGGTCGCGGCGGTGCTGCGCGCGGCGGCCGGGCTGGGGCTGCGGGTGGTCGCCCGAGGCACTGGCACCCGGCTGGCCTGGGGCGTCGCACCCACCGCCCTGGACCTGATCGTGGACACCAGCCGGATGGGCGCGGTGCTCGCGCATGCCGCCGGCGACCTGGTCGTCACCGTGCAGGCCGGGCTGCGGATGGCCGACCTCCAGGATGCGCTGGCGCCGCACCGGCAGCGGCTGGCGCTGGACAGCGGGGGCACGATGGGGGGCACGATCGCCACCGCTGCGGCGGGCCCCCTGCGCTACCGGTACGGCTCGGTGCGCGACCTGCTCATCGGTATCACCGTGGTCCTCGCCGACGGCACCCTTACCCGCTCCGGGGGGACGGTGGTGAAAAACGTCGCCGGTTATGACCTGGGCAAGCTCTACACCGGCTCGCTGGGCACCCTGGGTGTGATCACCGAGGCAGTGTTCCGGCTGTGTCCGCTGCCCGAGTCGAGCCGTTGGATCACCGTGCTGGCCGCCGACGTCGAGCGCGCCGCAGCCGCCATCGCGGCGATCCGGGCGTCGCAGCATGACCCGGCATCCATCGAAGTGGACCGGAGCACCCCGGGCGCTCCGGTGACCGTCGGGGTCGCCATTGAGGGCGTCACGAAGGGCATCGGTGCCCGCGCCGACGCGGTAGCGGACCTGCTCAAGGACGCGGCCGGGACGCCGGCCACCGTGACCGAGCAGCCACCGGGCTGGTGGGGTCAGCCCCCGCATCCACCGCGGGGACCCGCCGCAGCGGTCACCTGTGAGCCCTCCGGGCTGGCTGACCTGCTCACCACCGCCCCAGGAGCGCTGCGCGGCAGCGCCGGAGCTGGAGTGCTTGTCGCCGGGTTGAGCGATGGTGACCAGCTGGGTGCCGAGCTCGGGCAGCTACGCGGGATCGCGGCTCGGCATGGTGGCGGCGCGGTGCTGCGCTGTGCGCCCCCGCACCGCAAAGCTGGTCTCGATGTGTGGGGACCGGTGCCCGCGCTGGCGTTGATGCGCCGGCTCAAGGACCAGTTCGACCCGGAGCATCGGCTGGCGCCGGGCCGATTCGTGGGAGGAATCTGATGAATGCGGGTGCTTTTGACGACCGCCACCCGCCGCGGCGCGAGCTGATCAAGGACTGTGTGCACTGCGGATTCTGCCTGCCCTCCTGCCCCACCTACGTGCTGTGGGGGGAGGAGATGGACTCCCCACGCGGCCGGATCCACCTGATGAAAGCCGGTTTGGAGGGTGAGCCACTGTCCGGGTCAATGGTGGGTCACTTCGACGCCTGCCTCGGGTGCATGGCCTGTGTGACGGCCTGCCCGTCCGGTGTGCAGTACGGCGCACTGATCGCCGACACCCGGGCCCAGGTGCAGCGTCGCTACGAGCGGCCCCGCCGGGAGTGGCTGCTCCGCGAGGCGATCTTCTGGTTGTTCCCCTACCCGAGGCGGTTGCGGGCGTTGCGCGGGCCGCTGGCGCTCTACCAGCGCAGTGGCCTGGACCGGTGGCTGCGGCGGACCGGTCTGCTGGACCGGTTGCCCCCGACACTGCGGGTGATGGAGTCGCTGGCCCCCGCGCTGAACCGACGCCGGCCGCTGCCGCATCGGCTGCCCGCTGTGGGATGGCGCCGCGCGGTGGTCGGGATGCTCACCGGCTGCGTGCAGGACGCGTTGTTCCCCGACGTCAACGCCGCCACCGCGCGGGTGCTCGCCGCGGAGGGCTGTGATGTCGTGATTCCCCAAGGGCAGGGCTGCTGTGGGGCGCTGTCCCAGCACATGGGTCGCGAGGACGAGGCGATCTCCTTCGCCCGGGCGCTGATCGAGTGCTTCGAGGCCGCCGGGGTAGATCATGTCGTGGTCAACGCCGCCGGATGCGGCTCGGCGATGAAGGACTACGCGCACTTGCTGCGCGATGACCCCGACTACGCCGAGCGCGCGCGGGCTTTCGTCGAGCGCACCCGCGACGTCTCCGAGCTGCTCGTCGAGCTTGGCCCGGTCGCGCCGCGGCACCCGCTGGAGGTCACGATCGCCTACCACGACGCCTGCCACCTCGGGCACGCCCAGGGCATCCGGTCCCAGCCCCGTGAGCTGCTGCGGGCCATCCCCGGCCTGACCCTGACCGAGATCGCTGAAGCCGACCTGTGCTGCGGCTCGGCGGGGATCTACAACCTGCTGAACCCCGAACCGGCCACCGAGCTGGGAGACCGCAAAGCCCGCAACGTCCTCGCCACCGGGGCGCCGGTGCTGGTCACCGCCAATCCGGGATGTTTGATGCAGATCGCGGCCAGCGCCCGGCGGCTCGGTGGGGATCTCAGGCTGGCCCACACCGTCACCGTGCTGGACGCCTCAATTCGCGGCGTGGCGTTGCGGGGATCGTGAGTGGCGACATGGCCTGTTCAGTCATGGTCGCCGCGGCGCGGACAGCCCTCGCCGCTGCGGCGGTTGCTCCGAGCAGCGTTGACCTGCTCCTCGGCCATGCGTCGGTGTCGGAGTACATCACGCCCAACTCGCTGGCCCAGGTCCATGCCGAGATCGGCCTGCCGGCGTCCACCGCCGTCTTGCCGTTGGCCGATGATTTCACCAACGTCAACTCCGGTGTGATGCTGGCGGATGCGTTGATCCAGCAGGGACGGTGCCGCAGGGCACTCATCGTTTGCGGCGCCAACTGGACCCGTTATGTCAACGACGATCCTCGACACGCTGCCCGCCTACGCCAACATCGAATTGGCCGCCATCCCGGTCAACCTGGCGACCTACGCGTCCGCGATCGCCACTGACTGGCTGATCCTGCTCGGGCTAGGAGTGCAACTCAACGCCAGCGCGTTGCTGCTTCGCCGGAGCTGAATAACCCGAGGCACCCCGCCTTCGGGTGAGTTCCGCGATTCTCCACCGGATGTCCGCGACTTTGGCGAGCGCACCCCAGCGGCGGTAGCAGTCACCTGCCCGCCGCAGGCGCGCCAGCGCATCCACGTCCCGACCGATGGTGACCAGGTGGTCTCCGGCTAGCTCCGAGGCGAACGCGGCGTGCTGCCGGCAGCCGATGCGCAGTGCGGCGGCTGCCGCCTCGTCCAGCAGCTCACACGCCCGTTGGGCTTGCCCCGTCACTCCGGCGAGTTGTCCTTCGATCAGCAGGGACTTGTGGCGGAAGTTGTCCGGCGCGTAGCGTTCCCAGGTCTGGATGCGGGCAAGCAGCTCACGGGCGTGCGTCACCACCTGGCTGTGCGGGTGCTCACCGGCGAGGCCTAGCAGCGAGAGGGCGTAGAACAGCGTGAACTCCGCTTCCTCGATCTGACCCGCGAACGACGGCAGGAGCAGCTCGGTCCGCAGGGCGCAGTCCACGGCCTGCTCGTACTGTCGGTAGTAGGTGTGCAGGCGTGCCTTGGCCGACCAATAGTAGGCAATTTGATTGTAGAGGTCGGTGTCGGCGATGACGGCGACGTCGTCGTCCTCGTTGAGATTGTCCACTCCTGGTGGATCTGTCAGTGAGCAGGGATCGATCGTCTTGCCGGCCAGTGCTCGCGCCACCTGCAGTTCGAGCCGGCAGTGGAACATGGAGGCGGCCACCCGTCCGCCGATTAGCCCGGCGTTGCGCCTCGCCGCGGCGATGACCGCCGGCACTGGTGCGCCACTGCGGGCCAACAGCACGACGTAACTCGCCAGGTTGAAGCACCCGAACATGACGTCACCGTGCTCGAAGCCGAGGTGGGCCTGCCGCGGCATTACCGGAAGATCCTCGCTGATTGGGCGCAGCCAGTGATGCACGAACCAGCTGTGAACCATGCCCGTGTAGGAAATGAGCGCGGGACTGTCGCTCTCCGCCAGCTGTTTCGCCAGACTGGTCAGGGCAAACGCCTCGCCGGGGTCCTCGGACAGGGCACGGGCCACCATGCCGTAGATCGCGATCACGCCAGGCGTGTACGGGTTGGTTCCGTACTGGAGCGTTAGCAGCATGTTCCGCAGGCCGATCAGGGTGAACAACTCGGCCTGCTGCGTCATGAAGGCGGCGGGCACGGTGTGCACGAGTATCCCGATGGCCGCGACCGCGCGGCGATCCACTGCGGCCGGAAGGGCTTGCAGCCGATCGACGAGGGACGGACCGGTCTGTTCCCGAATGCTCTCCAGTGCCTCCCGGATCCCGCTGGCCATCCCGTCGGGGTCACGGGGCACGGCGACGCCCAGCAGCTCCGCCGCATGCAGACCGAGATTGACCGCCTCGATCCCCATGCCGTCGTTGACGGCCTGGATCGACGCGTGCCGGAGGTAGTCGCACGCCTTGTCCCGCACTCCGGCCCGGCTCCAGTGGTGACCGAGCAGGGCGTAGGTCGCTGCACCGGAATCCGGCGGGTGTGCCTCCAGACGGTGGGCGATGCGCCGGTGCAGCTGCCTGCGTTGCCGGGCCAGCATGCGGTGGTAGGCCACCTCGCGGATCAGGGCGTGGTGGAAGGCGAACTGCTCGCAGTCCCCCAATTGCTTGGAGTCTGCGGGTTGCTTCGGCACGATCAGCCTGCGTGTCACCAAGATCGTCAATGCCGTGTCGAGTTCGCGCCGATCGCTGGTCACCGGGTGGACGTCGGCCAACAGCTCCTTCGCGAAGGTCTGCCCGAGGGCACTGGCCACCTTCAGCGCCAACTCGGCCTCCGCGCCGAGCCCGTCGATACGGCTTCCGATCACTCCTTCGATTGTGTTCGGGATGGACAACCGCTCGAGGGCTCGGTGCTCGGTCAGCGTGGCGCCCGACGTCTCGATGCGCAGGATGCCGGCATCTCGCAGGGTATACAGCAGTTCCTCGGCAAAAAGCGGGTTGCCGCCCGACCGCTCGGCGACATAGGACGTGAGTGCGGACGGCACCCGCTCGACGCCCAGCCGGCTGCGGAGAAAAGCCGGGAGCCGATCTGGCGGCAGGGGTCCCAGCGTGACCACGTCAGTGGCTGGCTCGGCGCGGAGCTGGAGGGCTTCGGGAGCCTGGGGCTGTGACTCCAGCGGCCGGCTGGCCAGTACGAGCAGCAAGGGCAGCGGCTGCCGGGACAAGGTCAGGATCAGTGCCCATGAGGCTGAGTCGAGCCAGTGGACGTCCTCGAGCGCGACGACGAGCGGGCGCCGTGTCGTGGCGGCGGCCACGATCTTGACCAGAAGCTGACGCAAAGCCTTGACGCGTTGCTCTCCCCGCAAGGCGGTCGTCTCGGCGGTCTCGGCGAGGTGCAGACCGAGCAGGCCGTTGAGCAGCGGAGCCAGCGGGCCGTGCTCGGGAGGCAGCGGCGGCTCACTCGTTGGGGAGGCGTCGAGGCCGAGAAGGACGGAAAAAACGGTGCGCCAGGCGCGATAGGGGACGCTGCGTTCCAGGTAGTCGGCTGCCCCGGTCAGTAGCCGCACGCCTCGGGTTGCCGCGAGTTGCGGAAGCTCAGCCATCAGGCGTGACTTGCCGATGCCGGCCTCGCCTTCGATCAGGACTACCCGGGGACCTGACTCGAGGACCCGATCAATGCTGGCCCCCAGGTGCCGCCGCTCCGCCTGCCGGCCCAGGATAACCGGCCTGGTGGCGAGCGTCGGTGTCGTGGCCGGCGTCCTGCGGTCGGGTTCATAGGCCAGCAGGGGCTCGCGTTTGCCCTTGGCCTGCACCTGGCGAACGTCCCCGAAGCGGAATCGGTGTCGGGTAGCTCGCTCGGTGGGGGAGTCGCACAGAACCAGGACGGCTGCGGTGCCGGTACCGCCCGCGGTGGCGTTCTGCATGAGCCTGGCCGCGGTGTTCACCACGTCGCCGATCACCGTGTATTCGCGCCTCGCGGCGTTGCCGACGGGCCCGCAGAAGGCTCGCCCGGTCCCCACCCCGACGGCGCCTCCGACACCCGCGTCGCCCAGGGCCTCCGCCAGGGCCAGTGCGGCGTCGATGGCACGCACCGGGTCGTCCCCGTGGGCGAACGGGGGCAGCCCCGCTGCCGCCACGAGGCACGTCCCGTGGTCGTCGACGCTGATCGTGAGCAGGTCTGTCTCGTGCCGCGCTAGGGCTGTCTGGATGGCGAGGACCAGGTCCTGCGCCCGATGCAGATCTCTCCCCGCATCCAGATCCGGGACGTGCGCGAAGATGGCGGTCACGGTGCGGAGTTCGGCCAACCACGCCCCCTGCCCGCTCGCCGCGCGAGCGAGGACGGCGGGTGGCAGGTAAGTTCGGAGCTGATCGGCCTTCAGGGGCGGCGAGCCCGGCGGTGGCGCGGGCGGCGCGGGCGTCAGTGATGTGATCCGGAGGCCGCCGAGGGGACAGGGCTGCCCGGTGGCCTGGTCGACCACCAGCCGCCACGCACCGGCGTCCAACACCACGTGGCCAGCGAGAGCCTGCCGGCTCGAGCGGGTGGCACCCTCGATCGCCGCACCGCTGAGCATGCAGTGCCGTCGGCCCGCTAACCCACCCAGCTCGGCGCCGCAGAGACTCCCGACCCCGATGCCGAAACGAGTGGTCAGCGGAATCTGACCACGCCTCCGGTGGCGACGCGCCAGCACGAGGCCGCAGGCCGCGGCTCGGTGGCATGCCTGCGCGAGGGTGTCGGGGGTTGCCGCCCACAGCGCCACGAGGGCGTCTCCGGCGAAGTTGACGACCTCACCGCCGTGCCTGCTGATGGCCTCAATGAGCCGCCCGAAGTGGCGGTTGAGCGCGAGACTGAGGTCGTCTATGCCCGAAGGCTGCTCGATCGAGCGACGGACCCGATTGGAGGGCTTCGACGTGCGGGCCGGCGAGCCGATGACCCTCCGGCTCGCCGGCCCCGCCGGGCGGCGGACCCTGGACGCCAGGCACCTGATCCTTGCCATGCCCCGCCACTCACTGGAGTTGCTGGCCCCCAGCTCGGCCTTTGACCTGCAGGATGACCCCGCTCTGCAGGAGCTGGTGGAGGCCGTCACGCCCTATCCGGCTTTCAAGCTGTACCTGTTCTACGAGCAGCGGTGGTGGGAACGGTGGGGAATCCAGCACGGTCGGTCGGTCTCCGACCTGCCGATCCGGCAGACGTACTATTTCCCGCCCGACCCCGGCGAGGACCCTCTGCCACCGTGGGGTCTGCTCATGGCGTCCTACGACGATGCTCAAGCGGTCGACTTCTGGCGGGGGCTGATCCCGCCGAAGGACGAATGGGAGTCAGGAAGGGCTGAGTTGCGCGCGGCGATGGTGCAGCTCACCCGCCGGATTGGGCTGGCGTCAGCCGCCGACGTCGTGCCGGATCCGCCGCCGCACCTGCACAAGGCCAGCGACGGCATGCTGCGCCACGCCAAGAGTCAACTCGCGCTGCTGCACAACGTCTCGGAGGCGGATATCCCCAATCCGGTGGTCGGTGCTTTTGCCGACTGGGGGTTCGACCCCTTCGGTGGCGGCTGGAACTTCTGGTCACCCCAGGTCGACGTCCGCAGTGTCATGCGGCGCATCAAGAAACCGCTGAACGCCAACGTCTATGTTGTGGGAGAGGCCTACTCCGGCGCCCAGGGCTGGGTGGAGGGAGCCCTCACTGCCACTGAAGTGATGCTCGAAAAGTATTTCGAGCTGCCCCGGCCGGGCTGGCTCCCAGCGTCCTACTACCTCGGGTGGTAGTGACCTGCGGCGATGACCGGCAGCACGGCGTGCGAGCCGGGTGGGCCAGGGCGTGTCCCGTAGATCTCGTAGCTCGTGATCAATCCTATCGCCGACCGCACCCTCGTTCAGCGATTTATGGGCATCTATCTGTCGAAACAGGACTTTGCCGGGGCCCTGCGCCAACACCGGCGTGTCTGTTGACTAGCAGAAGGGAGACCACCATGTTTACCGACCAGACCCAGTGATCCCTAGGTCATGGCGAACCACTGATCTTATCACGCTGGCAAGTGACACCTCCTTCATCTTCCACGCAACATCGCGTCCAACGAGACACCTACCGATACATCTCGAACCTCGCCTTCCGCGTTCGTGGCACACCGACATCACCTACATACCAGCGCGGCCTTCGCGACCGCGACCGGCCGCCCGGACGTCCGGCGATTGGTCGGCGCCACCGGAGTGTGCTTCGACAACGCCCTGGCCGAATCGTTCAACGCCGCCGTGAAAGTCGAATCGAATTCCGCTACAAGACTCAACGTCTCCACTCGGCACTCGGATACCAGACCCCGCAAGGGGTCTACGACGAGTACCTGAACCGGCCGTCCGCAGCATGAGGTAGCAATTAATCAGCTGTCCGGAAAAAACAAGGCGGCCCAGGCCGGGCCGCGAGCACGATGCCGGTCTCCGCGCGCGACGGCGCGCCGTCGCCGACGCGCGAAGCCGGCCGAGACGCTCCCGCAGCGCAACCCGCACCGCTGCGGTCTTTGTCTCACCGGCCAACGCCGCCACCTTGATGGCGATCCGATAAGCGACATTATGACAAATAATGGCATGTGGCGCCGAACCAGCGCCACAGCGCGGGCTCAGTGGTGCCCACGAGCGACTCGATGACCCGCGCGACAACCTGGCCCACACTGTCGGGCACCGGCGTCGGGTACGACGGGGGCTCGCCAAGTTCCACCCAGGTGGGCCTCGAGAACCTCCTCGAGCCGGTCTTGCGGGATGAAGAGACCATCCGGGTAGCGGGTGCGCCAAGGGCGGGCGTCCAGCGCCACCGGCAGGCCGGCGAAATGCCAACCGGCTGATTCCGTCGGGATGGCGCGCTCGGTTACCACGTCGAGTAGTCCTCGCATCGCCAACACTTCCGATGTGCGCGGGTTGACCCCACCGACGCGAGACTGACCGCTCGGTGTGGCCCGCCGCTCGATCACCTCGACGGCCACCCCAGCCAAGGCCAGCTCACCGGCCGTCATCAGCCCGGCCGGGCCCGCGCCGATGACGGGCTACATCAACTTCTGCTTGCCCATCGAATACATGCACGGCGAACTTCCTACCTGGCCCGTAGCGACGAGGGTTACCGCCGGTAACCTGAGAAGTCTCTGAGGGTCCCTCGGGTCGGGCACTTCGCTGGGCCCTCGTTCGTCGTGCCGGATGAGGGCCCGGGAACGGAATCTGGACCCCCGACGTTGTACTGGTCAACGCTGCGGGTACCCGATGGCCAGACTCGTGCAACGTCGCGCGCCGATTCACCGAGCCTACCGGAGTCGGCACGAGGATCCGTCGCAGGAAGGGAACCTGATGACCGTCGCGCAGATCACCGTCGAACCGGACATCGCACTTGAGGCAGACCTCGACGCGCAGAGCCCAGCGGCTGACCTGGTCCGAGTTTACCTCAATGGTATCGGACGTACGGCGCTGCTCAGCGCACAGCAGGAGGTTGAGCTCGCCAAGCGCATTGAGGCTGGTGTGTTTGCACGTCACATCCTGGAGACCGCGACGCGGCTAGCGCCAAGCCGACGGGCCGATCTCACCCGCCTGGTGAGTGACGGCCACAAAGCCAAGAACCACCTGCTGGAAGCCAACCTGCGGCTGGTGGTGTCACTAGCCAAGCGCTACACCGGCAGAGGAATGCCGCTGCTGGATCTGATCCAGGAGGGCAACCTTGGCCTGATCCGCGCGGTGGAGAAGTTCGACTACACCAAAGGCTTCAAGTTCTCGACGTACGCCACCTGGTGGATCCGGCAGGCCATCACTCGCGGCATGGCCGACCAGGGACGCACCATCCGACTTCCGGTCCACCTGGTGGAACAAGTGAACAAGCTGGCCCGGATCAAGCGCGACCTGCACCAACTGCTAGGTCGCGAGGCGACCCATCAGGAGCTGGCCGACGAGTCCGGTATCCCGGTGGAGAAGGTGGGCGACCTGCTGGACTACTCCCGGGACCCGGTCAGCCTAGACATGCCGGTCGGCGTCGAGGAGGAGGCACCGCTGGGCGACTTCATTGAGGACGCTGAGGCCACCGACGCCGAGTCCGCCGTGATCTCCGGGTTCCTGCAGGATGACCTGCGCCGGGTGCTGGCCACTCTCGAAGATCGGGAGCAGAAGGTCATCCGGTTGCGCTATGGCCTCGACGATGGACAGCCGCACACGCTGGACCAGATCGGCAAGCGCTTTGGTCTTTCCCGCGAACGAGTGCGGCAGATCGAGCGCGAGGTCATGGCCAAGCTGCGCCACGGAGATCGCGCGGAGCGACTGCGGGCGTACGCCAGCTGACTCGCGGGTGGCTGCAGCGCGTCACCGCTCGAATGGCGGCATTGACGCCGCCGCGCCTGACCGGCACTGTCAGCTCAACATAGCATTGCCAGCGCATCACGATGACATAACGCAGACCACGCGACGTCAAGCTCAGTTGTTTGTATCAGTGGCCGTCGCGCGCCCCGGAAGGTCGGGCTCGTCCGGGGGCCCGACCTTCCGACTTTCGCGGAACATGTTGCTCTCAGAGCTGGTGGTCGTGGGGATCCAGGTCGTGTAGTGGGTAGACAGCGCGCCGGGTTTCCTGGATCGCCCGATCAAGCGCGGTGTCGCCGGCCCCGTCCCAGGGCGTCCAATGAGGCCGGGCGCCGTCAGTCATCGAGATCGGCAGCGGCGCGCCGCGCGCTACGGTGGCGGCGTGCGCTCTCCAGCCAGCCGGCACCGCCGTGTTGGGGTCCACCTCGCGGTCGAGCAGGATAGCCAGGAGATGTGTCCATGACCGTGGAACCACCCGGAACAGGGAGTACCCGCCCCCGCCAAGGGCCAGCCAGCGCCCGCCGGCCGTGGCGTCGGCCAGGTTGGCCAGCGCGCGGTGCGCAGCCCGCTGACCGTCCACCGACAGCGTCAGGTTGGCGAGCGGGTCCTCGACGTGCGTGTCCGCGCCGTGTTGGGTCACCAGCACCTCGGGCCGGAACGCGCGCAGCAGCGCGGGTACGACCGCGTGGAAGGCCCGCAACCACTCGCCGTCGCCCGTGCCTGGTGGAAGCGGCACATTGACCGCTGAGCCCTCGGCGCCGGGGGCCCCGACGTCGGCGGATCTCCCAGTGCCTGGAAAGAGTGTCGCCGGGTGCTGGTGCAGCGAGATAGTCAGCACTCGAGGATCGTCGGCGAAGGCCTCCTGCACACCGTCGCCGTGATGCACGTCGATGTCGACGTAAGCCACCCGGGATATTCCGCCGTCGAGCAGCCGGCGGATCGCCAGCGCGCAGTCGTTGTAGATGCAGAAGCCCGAGGCGTGGTCACGCATCGCGTGATGTAACCCGCCGGCGATGTTCACCGCCCGCGTCGCGCGGCCGGTGAGGATCGCGTCGGCGGCGAGTAGTGAGCCACCGGCGACCAGCGCCGATGCCTCGTGCATGCGGTAGAAGATGGGATTATCCGAGGTGCCCAAACCATGCCCCACGTATCCGCGCGGGGCATGCTTGACCGCGGCGAGGTAACCGTCGGAGTGCACCGTGCGCAGCTCGTCGTCAGTGGCCTGCACCGGCGCCAGTAACTGCACGTCGTCCAGCACACCCAGCGAGCGGGCCAGCCGGATGGTGAGGTCCAACCGGATGGGATCCAACGGATGCCGCCCACCGAGGTCGTAGCCGAGGAGGGCCTCGTCCCAGACGACCACCGCGCGGGGAGGGCTCATGGCCGGATGCACGTCACCCATCCTGCCGCCGCTGGCGCACACGGCGCCCTGGGGGCCTCTACCATGGGTGCAACTAAGGGAGACTGGTGTGAACGAGCTCATCGACACCACCGAGATGTACCTACGCACCATCTTCGAGCTCGAGGAGGAAAACGTGGTCCCGCTGCGGGCTCGGATCGCCGAGAGGCTCGGGCAAAGCGGACCCACCGTCAGCCAGACCGTGGCACGTATGGAGCGGGATGGCCTGCTGACAGTGGCCGATGACCGGCATCTCGAGCTCACCGCGGCGGGTCGCAGCCGGGCTGTTTCGGTGATGCGCAAGCACCGGCTCGCCGAGCGCCTGCTCGTCGACGTGATCGGGCTGGAGTGGGAGCAGGTGCACACAGAGGCCTGCCGCTGGGAGCACGTGATGAGCGAGGCTGTCGAGCGCAAGCTGGTCACGCTGCTGGGCAACCCGACCACATCTCCGTACGGCAACCCGATCCCGGGGCTTGATGAGCTCGGGGTAGGAGAGCCTGCCGCCCCGATCGAACCGGACCTGGTCCGGTTGGATGAGGTGGCCCGACGCGGCGGCGGCATGGTTGAGGTGCGACGCATCTCCGAGCACGTGCAGCTCGACCCGGCCTTGATGGCGGACCTGCACAAGGTCAACGCGGTGCCCGGCGACGTGGTGGAGGTCGCCGCCCAGGCGCGGGCGCACCATCCGGTGGTGCTGTCCGGCCGAGGATCCACGATCGAGGTGGACAGCGTGCTCGCGCACGCGGTCATGGGCCGTCGGCGGTGACCCGGCCCAGCCAGATGCGGCTGCTGGTCACCGGGGGCGCGGGTTATATCGGCAGCGTCTGCGCCGCGCGGCTGGTTGAGGCCGGCCACGATGTCGTGGTCCTGGACGACCTGTCCACCGGGCACCGGGACGCTGTGCCGGCTGGCTGCCGGTTCGTCGAGGGCGCCGTCCAGGACGCTGGCGCGGTGCTGGCCGAGGGCTTCGACGGTGTGCTGCACTTCGCGGCCCGCTCGCTGGTCGCGGAATCGATGGCCCAGCCGCAGCGCTATTGGCTGGGCAACGTGGTGGCCACAGTAGGGTTGCTTGAGGCCATGCGCGAGCACGGCACTGCTCGGCTGGTCTTCTCCTCCACTGCGGCCACCTACGGGGAACCCGCGTCGGTGCCGATCGCTGAGGACGCGGCCACTCGGCCAACCAACCCCTACGGGGCGACAAAGCTCGCGATCGACCACGCCATCGGCTCCTATGCCATCGCGCACGGCATAGCCGCCGTGAGCTTGCGGTACTTCAATGTCGCCGGCGCCTACGGCCGGTACGGGGAGCGGCACACCGTCGAGACCCACCTCATCCCGCTGATCTTGCGGGTCGCCCTCGGCCACCAAGAGAAGATCATGGTGTTCGGGGAGGATTGGCCCACTCCGGATGGCACCTGCATCCGCGACTACATCCACGTGGTGGACCTCGCTGATGCCCACGAGCGGGCACTCGAGCAGGCTGTGCCCGGCGAGCATCGGATCTACAACCTGGGCAACGGCACTGGTTTCTCGGTGCAGCAGGTCGTGGACACCTGTCGGCAGGTCACCGGGCACCCCATCCCGGCGCAGGTCGCAGCGCGGCGGCCGGGCGACCCGGCGGTGCTCATCGCCGCCAGTGATCGGGCGCACCGCGAGTTGGCCTGGAAGCCGGAGCGGGCCGACCTCGCCGTGATCGTGGCCGACGCGTGGGAGTTCGCCCTCGGCGCCAGCTGAGCGCCACCATCGCGGATCTCCGGTCATCGCTTCGGCCGCGATCGTCGCTTGGCGGAGCGGCGCCGAGGTCGGTGCAGGGCCGCGGCGGCGTCTGCCGCGACGCTGCGCAGCAGCTCCGGTGGCAGTCCCGCCTCCAGTGCGGCCCGCAGCAACCCGGACAGGGAGTGCTGTGGGCAAGCCCGCAGCGCCGCGTCCAACGCGACGCCCGCTAGCGCGCCGTCCCCTCGGATGTACGCGGTGAACGCCAGCAGCGCCGCGGGTTCGGCCCGCTCCGGTGCGGGGGTGGCGCGAACAAGGGCCAGCCAGAGCCGCTCGGCGGCGGCCGCACCGGGACCTGAGCACCAGGGCAGGCAGGCGTCCCGGACCCGGTGGTCGCACAGCGCGGAGGCGACCTCGGCGACGGTGCTGTCGCTCAACGCGAGATCTCCCCCGGCCGCCGCTCGGTGCAGTTGCTTCAACCGCGCGAGTCGCTGGCCTACCCGCCGGGCGCTCATCGGGTGCTCAGCGTCGGCCGCGTTCAGCAGCGTCGCCCGGCGGCGCAGCGCCGCGGGATCCTCCTCGGTCACCAGCTCGGTCATTTCTTCCCGACTGTCAAAAGTCACCGCACCGGCCGCGACTGTCGCGGCCGCCAGCGGGCTAGCCGTGGGGTCGGCCACCGCGCCGGCACACAGCGGATCGTTGTAGCAGCGCCACGGTGCGCCGCGCACCGTCCGCGTCGTCCATGCCGCATGGACCACGGGGAACCCGGCGCCGGTCAGCACACCGTTGAGAGCGTCCACCAACGCGCGGTGCGGAGGGGCGCCATCCGGAGCGCAATCGCCCCCGATTACGACCAGCGCGACGCCGGTGGGCCGCTGCCGGGCGATCGGCACCAGCAGCTGCTCGGCTAACAGCGGGGCCTGGTCCGCCTCGACTAGATCGGCCCGCAGGGTGAGTCCGAGCCTCCTCCCATGCAAGGCCAAGAGGACTACAGAGTCACGCGGATGAAAGCCGAGCAAGTGCGGGACGGCGGCGATCAGCTCGGAAGGGTCAGATAGCCGGATACGGCCGGCAGCAGGTGCGCTCATGCCGTCGAACGGTCCTCCCGCGCCACCGAGGGGGACAGCCACATCCTTGCCGGCTGGGGACAGCGGGGGTGAGTGTGGACTACTCCCCCGCCAGTTCCGTCGTGGACCGCCGGAATGTCAGAGGCGGTGGTTATCCTGCCGCGCCCCGGCCCCCATCAGCTCGTGGTCGGAGCTCACGCGGCCGTCGGCAGACGTAGGTCACCGCCGGAGGCAGGTTCCACCACACCGTGCGAGTGGTGAGCACCTCATCGAACACCTCGCCGAGCAACGTCTGAAACTGGCGCGCCCGGGTCATCGACAGCGCATGCACGTAGGCGAAGGTGGTGAAGCAGCCCCCTGGCGCCAGTGCGCGTGCCGTCGCCTCAATGATCACGCGCTGCACGCCCGTATCGATCAGTGACCACGGCAGCCCGCCGACCACGGCGTCCACCGAGAGCACCTGGTGCTCAGCGAACAGCCGCTCCAGTTCAGCGGCATCCCCGACCAGCACCTCGACGCCCGGGTGCTCGGCACGCAGGTACCTGGCCAGCACCTGGTCGATCTCGACCGCCACATGCCGCCCCCGACCAGCGAGCCGATACTCGATAGCCGTCGTGACCGAACCGGTGCCCGGCCCGAGCTCGACCACTACCGGTTCCCCCATGTGGGGCACCACAGCGGCCAACCGAGCCGCCAGATGCGGGGAGCTCGGCGCCACGGCGCCCACCGTAGCCGGGCTACGCAGGACAGCGGCGAGGAAGGCGAGGAAGTGTCGCGAGAGCGGCGCCATGAGGCCAGAGCCTGCCCGTCGGGACACCCCCTTGTGAAATCGATCTTCGCCGCTCCCCACCGATGCACCATTGACATTGACAACCGTTACCCTTAAGTGGGTCCGGCACGGCCCTGACCGCATACCCGCGCCACATCGGAGGAAGCCATGTCCCTCGACGTTCCCACCGCATTGCTTGAGCGTGCCCAGCAGGGCGAGGTCGACGACGCCGACTTTGTCGACTGTGTGCGGTTGTCGCTGCCCTACGCCTGGCAGGTCATCAGCGGTGTAGTGGCCGATCTTGAACTCGCCGGGCAGACCGCTGAGTTCGCCGATCACGAGATCCCCCCGCCCAGCGAGGCCGAGCGAGGACAACTGCTGCGGGCACTGGCCTCCGATGCCATCCGCGGCGGTCTGGAACGCCACTTCGGGGTGACGCTGGCTTTCCAGAACTGTCACCGCGTCGCGGCGTTCCGACCCCGCGCGACCAGCGGTGCCCGCTACCGAGCGTTCATCTCCGCGCGCGGCCAGCTACTCAACCAGAATCCCGAGCTGCGGGACTGCTGACCGCCTGACGGGTCAGGATCCGGCGCCAGATCTTGAGACGTCTACCGTTGAAGGGCAGCCTCATGCGGTTCGGGGCGTTCCTGCTCGCCGCGCAGTTCCCTGGGCAAGACCACGCCACCGTGCTGGAATCCACGGTCGCGGCGGCGCTGGCCGCTGAGAAGGCCGGCTTCGACGACGTGTGGGTCGCCGAACACCACTTCATGTCTTACGGGATCTGTCCCTGCGCGATCACCCTGGCGGGCTACCTGCTCGGCGCCACCCACCGGATCGCGGTCGGAACCGCGGTCAGCGTGTTGTCCACCCAGCACCCGGTCGCGCTCGCCGAGCAAGCCGCACTGCTCGACCAGCTCTCCGGCGGACGATTCCGCCTCGGTGTCGGCCGCGGTGGCCCGTGGATCGACCTCGAGGTATTCGGTACCGGCCTGGATCGCTACCAGCATGCCTTCCCCGAGTCCCTGGACCTGCTCCTCGCCACCCTGACCAGGTCTCGCGTCGCCGCCCACGGACCGCACTTTCGTTTCCCCCACGTCGACGTCGTCCCCCGACCACGGACCCAACCGCATCCCGACGTCATCCTGGCCGCCACCACAACCGCCACCGTGGAGCTCGCCGCGCGGCGAGGCCTGCCGTTGCTGCTCGGCATGCACGCCAGCGATACCGACAAAGCGGCACTCATCGGCCACTACGACCGAGTAGCTGGCACCACCCGCCAGGTCAAGCACATCGCCGCCGCACTCGCCTACGTCGCCGACAGCCACCGCGAGGCGATGGTCACCATGCGAACCCGCCTCCCCCGCTGGCTCGGCCCCGGCCTGGCTGGCTACCGCCGCGCCGACGGCGGGCCGCACCACCCCCGTGACCCGGCCGAGTACACCGAGCTGCTGTGCCGCCTGCACCCCGTCGGCACCGCCGAACACTGCCGCGACATGCTGGCTACCACCGCGCGGCGCACCGGCATCGGCCACGTCATCCTCCTGGTGGAAGGCGCTGGCGAGCGCACCCGCACTCTGGAGAACATCACCCGCCTGGGTACGGAGGTTCTTCCCCACCTGCGGCACCGCGCCCCACCCAACCCGAGTTAATCTTCCTCAGCTGGCCGGATAGGGGATGAATCCGCCAGCCTGCCGCGTTATATCCACTGTGAATGCTGAGCTGTATCACATTGAGGCGGAGCCTTCGAACCAGAAGGAGACGGTTCTCGTGCACGCCCTCACCGGATTTGTCGACGCCGGCCAGGCCGGGCACCTGGCGGTGGCACATTTGCTGGCGAACCTGGAGCATCGGGTGGTCGCCACATTCGATGTCGACCAGCTCCTGGACTACCGCTCTCGCCGGCCACTAATGATCTTCGATGAGGATCGTTGGGCAGGGTATGAGCGACCCGAGTTGGTGCTGCACGAGGTGCGCGACCGCGCGGGAACCGCATTCTTGCTGCTGACCGGCCCGGAGCCGGATCTGCAGTGGGAGCGGTTCGCCGACGCGATTCGCGAGCTGGTCGAGCGCTTCGGGGTAGGGTTGACAGTGGGTCTGGGCGCGGTGCCGATGGCGGTCCCGCACACCCGGCCAGCGACGGTCACAGCGCACGCCACCCGTCGAGAGTTGATCTCCGACTATCAGCGGTGGTTCACCACCATGCGGATCCCCGGTCACGCCGGAGCGCTGATGGAGTTCCGGTTGGGCGAGGCCGGCCACGACGCGATGGGGTTCGCCGTGCATGTGCCGCATTACCTGGCGCGTATCGAGTACCCAGAATCCGCCCGTGGCCTGCTGGAGCACCTGGCCCGAGGTAGTGGGCTGGACTTACCCGTGGAGGCGCTACGCCCGGCGGCGCAGCGGGTCCTCGCCGAGATCAACGAGCAGGTCGCCCGCTCTCCGGAGAACATGTCGGTGGTGGCCAGCCTGGAGGCGCAGTTCGACGCCGTCACCGGCGAGTCTGATCGGCGCCCGCTGCCCTCCCTTGATCCCGGATCGTTGCCCACCGGCGACGAGATCGCCGCGGAGTTCGAGCAATTCCTCGCCGAGCAGGACGGCCCCGCTGAGAGCTGAGCACCCCCGCCGCTGACGGCCATCATCGGTTGTCGGCCCTCGGGTTTAGGGTGCGCAGTGGGAGGTCATCATGCAAGATCGAGAGCCAACGATCCGTAGCCGAGAGCTCGGCGAGGGGTTACGCAAGGCGATGGAGCGGGCCGGGCTGACCGGCAAGCAGGTCGCGGACAAGCTTGGCTTGTCACCGAGCTGGATATCGCGGTTGCTGGCCGGCAAGCGCAAAGCCACCGCGGTGCAGGTAACGGGACTCCTCGCCATGTGCCGGGTGACCGGCGCGGAGCGCGACCGGTTGCTTGAGCTCTGCGAAGACCAGCACAACCTGGGCTGGTTGCAGCGGCACGGCTCGCCGCTGCCCCAGCAGCTCGTGACCTTGATCGATCACGAGAGCAAGGCGGTAGCGATCAGCGGGTTCCAGGCCCTGGTCCTGCCCGATCTGTTACGGACCGGCGACTACGCCCACGCGCTGCTCAGCCGCTCGAGCACCATACCGACAGACGAGGTGGATGGTCTGGTGGCCGCCGGGCTGGCCCGCCAGAGCCTGCTCAGCCGGGAGCGCCCCGCGGACTTCACTTTCTATGTGCACGAGTTTGCGCTGCGGCTGCCGGTCGGTGGCGCCGCCGTGATGCCCGAGCAGCTGCAGCACCTGCTGCGGATGTCGGTGCGTCGCTACCTCACCCTGCGGGTGGTGCCGGTCGTGCTTGGCGCGCACGCCGCGATGACAGGGGCGTTCACGCTCCTGGAGTTCGCCGATTTCCGGCCGGTGGTCTATCTGGAGAGCGAGGCATCCAGCCTGTTCCTGGAGACGCCCGTGGAGGTCGATGCCTACCAGCGCGTCCTGGAGGCGCTGGCGAAGACCGCGCTGAGCGAGGAAGAATCGAGGGAGCTGATTGCCGCCCTGGCAACCGAGCTCTCCGCGGATCGAGAGAACCCTGATGACCGCGCCTGAGCCGGCCGAGCTGGGCCATGTGCGAAGCCGTCCGGGTAGTGTCCCTGGAGCGCTTCGGCCAGTTCATCGGCAGCGCCACCAGCGTCACAGTCGCCGCGATCACCAACCAGCTGATGCTCTGGCTCGGCCATCGCAACTGAGATTTCAGCTTACGCACCTGCGTGCATTGGGGGTGGCTAGGTTGCCGCGGGTGAGTGCATCAAGGTCGACCACGTCAGCGACAAGCTGGGTCCTGATCGGGAGTTTTCCCCGCTCTCCTTCTGGGCCCGCCGACCCTGACACCCAACCGAACACCACACAGAGCAAGGGAGGTAGCGCATGATCATCGAGGTGATGTGCCGTATCGCCGATGGCCCGCTCAGGCCGGGCGAGCTGGAGGTCACTCAAACAGCCGCTCCCCTGGTGAGCTGGTCCGTTAGCACTCGCGGCGGATCGGAGACGCGAGACCTGCAAGGCAAGGACCTGGCTGTCGAGCTTCACTTTCCCGACAACACCGTATGGACGGGTGAGGCATACCCAGTGGCCGGCGTCGAGCCCGACCACCAAGCACCTGGACAACCGCCTGAGCACGAGTTTCCATTCAAGGTGCAACTACGCGGTATCGGCGCACTCAGCGAGAATTCGATCCCGGTGCACGCTGATGTGGTGGTCAAGCGGATCGACGCGATGTTGGCCAACCGTCAGTGCTGAACTGGGAGGCTATGTGGGCCGCTGGCCCAACGAGCGATGGGTCACCCGGCGTAACAAGTCCCGAACGAAGGTGACCGGCTACGTTCGGCCGGGTGACCTCGGCGGCGATGTTGGCGCAGGCGGCGTCGCCGCCGCAATGCGGACACGGCACCGTGTCGGAAATCTCGCTGCTGATGGTCAGCATAGCCCACTCATCTTGATCAGCGGACGCCGCTGGCTCCAGGGCCGGTG
>JBOHFY010000156.1:0-6256 GCA_050699895.1 Pseudonocardiaceae bacterium | reverse complement strand
CACTGTGACAGCGCAGAATTTCGTCGACGCCAAAGTTGATAATCCCGACCTGCGAGTGATGGTGGTCGCTTTCCAATGGAACTGGGATTTCCAGTACCTGCAGAACAAACCCGGCAGGAGCGGCGTCTACGCGGTCCGACGGACCGAGGACGGCGAACCGCTGTCCACCATCGGCTCGTCCACCACCATCCCGCTGCTGGTGGTGCCGACCAATCGGGTGGTGGAGTACCAGCTCTTTTCCACCGATGTCCTGCACTCGTTCTACATTCCGGACTTTCTCTTCAAGCGTGACGTCTTCCCACGCCCAGAGAAGAACGATACCGACAACGTCTTCCAGACCACAGTGCAGCGTCCGGGCGCTTTTGTTGGTCGTTGTGCCGAGTTGTGTGGAACTTATCACTCGATGATGAACTTCGAGCTCCGCGCGTTGCCGCCGGACCTGTTTGACCGGTACCTGGCCCTGCGAGCGCAGACCAACCCACAGACCCAACGGCCCTACACCGCCGGTGCGGCGCTCGCGCAGCTGAACTGCGGCACGCTGTGCGCCCCCGAGGCCGTGACGACCTCCCCGTTCAACACCGACCGCACCGCCCGCGACGCCCGGCAGGCCCGGGGGGGCCACTAATGCTTTCATTATCGAGCGGGTCCTTCAGCGGGTTCGAAAGCGAGGCGGCACCATGAAGATCGAAGCGCGGATCTTCGAGATCATCACAGCGTTCTTCTTTCTGTCCGTGGTGGTCTACGGTCTGTGGTCGCATGGTGAGCCGGTGGGGTCGGCGGCGCTGACGCTCACCGGCGGGCTCACCTTCATCGTCGGTACCTACTTCCGGTTCGTCTCCCGGCGAGTCCGGATGCGCCCTGAGGACAACGTCGAGGCGGAGATCTCTGACGGTGCTGGTGAACTCGGTTTCTTTTCCCCCGGCAGTTACTGGCCAGTCGGCATGGCGTTGTCGGCCAGCGTGGTCGGGCTCGCGCTGGCCTTTGACCAGTGGTGGTTGGTCGTGATGGGACTCGCGCTGATCATCGGAACAGTCGCTGGCCTGATCTTTGAGTACCACATCGGCCCTAAGCCGGAGTGAGGTTCCCCGTCCGCCGGTTTGAGACTGCCGGTGAACAGGGACGTTGTCCTTACTCTCTGGGTTGCTGTGGCAGACCGGCCAATTCTCGGCCAGTGCCGTTGGTACTGGCTCCGTTGCCAGCCGCTTCCTGACGAGCGCTTTCCAGCGCCCTTGTCTGCTCCGCGGGATCCGGCTTGAACAGGGATCCAGGTACTGGGGCACCAGCCGAGCCGAGCTGGTTCATCCGCTTAGGCACCCGGGCCCCCTGGTACTCCAGCGGGATGGGATGGCCGTGTCCGTCGACAGCACCGAGGGGCTGGTGGACCTCGATGAACTCACCGTGTGGCAGCCGCTTGATGATGCCGGTCTCAATCCCGTGTTCGAGGATCGCCCGGTCCGCGCGCTGCAGACCGAGACAGATCCGGTAAGTGACGTAGTACGCGATCGGTGGCAACAACAACAGACCGATGCGGCCCGCCCAGGTGGTGGCGTTCAACGAGATGTCGAACGTGTACGCAATGACGTCGTTGCCGCCCGAGAGCAGCAGCACGAACATGAACGAGGCCGCCATCATGCCCAAGCCAGTTCGCACCGGGACGTCCCGGGGCCGCTGCAGCAGGTTGTGCGAGGCGTTGTCCTTGGTGAGCTTGCGCTCGATGGCAGGATACGTCGCCGCGAGAGTGAACATGATGCCGGGGATCACCATCGTCGGCCAGAACGACGCGGGGATCATGTAATTGCCCAGGTATATCTCCCAGGCGGGCCACAGTCGGGTGGAGCCGTCCAACCAACCGACATACCAGTCGGGCTGCGAGGCCGCCGAGACCTGAGCCGGGTTGTACGGGCCGAAGTTCCATATCGGGTTGATTTCGAACAGTCCCGCCATGATGCAGATCACACCGATATTCACCATGGCGAAGCCGCCGGCCTTCGTCGCGAAGATCGGCAAGATGCGGACGCCGACCACATTTCGCTCGGTGCGTCCGGGCCCGGGGAACTGCGTGTGCTTCTGGTACCAGACTAACCCGAGATGCACCGCAATCAGCGCGAGCAGGATGCCCGGGATGAGCAGCACGTGCACGATGAAGAATCGAGGAATGATCATGTTGCCGGGGAACTCGCCCCCGAAGATTGCCCACTGTGCCCAGGTACCGATCACCGGCGGTGACATGGTGATCGCCGAGATGATCCGGAGCCCGGTCCCTGAGAGCAGGTCGTCGGGCAGCGAGTAGCCGGTGAGGCCCTCAAGCCCGGCCAGGATCGCGATGGTGACGCCGATGGTCCAGTTCGTCTCACGAGGCTTGCGGAAGGCACCGGTGAAAAAGGTGCGGAACATGTGGGCCACGATGGCGGCGACGAACAGCAGCGCTGCCCAGTGGTGTACCTGCCGGATGAACAGCCCGCCACGGACATCGAAGGAGATCTGCAGGGTTGACTCGAACGCCCGGGACATCTCGATGCCACGGAGGTTCGCATAGACACCGTTGTACTTGACCTCCTCCATGGAGGGGTCGAAGAACAGCGTCAGGTACGTGCCGGACAGCAGCAGCACGATGAAGGTGTTCAGCGCGATCTCACCGAGCATGAATGACCAATGCGTCGGGAAGACCTTGTTGATCTGCCGGCGCATGCCGGCAGCCAGGTGAAACCGCTGGTCCAGCTCGTCGGCTGCCTTGCCCGCCCTGGCAGCCAAGCCCCCGGATGTGGTCGGCGTCGTCATCGCGTCATGACCTCCGCTCCCAGAACGCCGGTCCTATGGGCTCGATGAAGTCACCCTTGGCGTAGAAGTACCCCTCATCGTTCACGTCGATATGCAGCTGAGGCAAGGCTCTCGTAGCCGGGCCGAAGACCGGCTTGGCGTACTCCAACATGTTGAACTGTGACTGGTGGCAGGGGCAGAGCAACCGAGCGGTCTGGGCCTCGTACAGCGAAGCGGGGCAGCCCAGGTGGGTGCAGATCTTTGAGTACGCATAAAAGTCGCCGTAGTGGAAGGCGGCCTGGCCCGTGCGCTGGACCACCAGCTCCGCCTGCTCAGGATGCAACCGGATGAGCATCACCGGGCTGTCGGAAGCGCGCAGCGCATCGTGGGCTTCCTGCTCTGACCAGGACCGCTTGTACGGGAAGACCGTGGCGATGCTGCCGGCGGCAAGGTCTTCAGGGCGCACGAGGGTGAGCTGCTCGGCCTCAGAGCGCAAAAACACCGGCTCACCGTTGTGTGAGGCCCAGGGCGTAACCCACAGCGCGGCCTGGGCCCCGCCCTTCCACGGGTTGCGGATCAGGCCGCCCAGGGCGAAGACCCCGAGCCCGGCACCGAGGACGGCGGCTCCGAACCCGGCCGATCGCGTGATCAGGGATCGCCGGCCGATGCCGCTGCTGGCCCCGGAATCGGCCAGGATCGCGCTCGTGGTAACCCGGTCCACCTCCGAGGAACCGCCGATGTGGCGCTCCTGCACCGCGGTCTCGTGCGGTAGCAGGAGCTTGGCGTAGGCGATCGTGCCGCCCCCGACGGCGAACACTGACACCCCGAGCAGCACCCCGATGATCGGCGTATAGAGCTGGTAGAGCAGGTGCCCGCTGCCTGGGCGGTCGGGCGAGGCATACTCGAAAGGCAAGAACAGGTAGGCCGCCAGGAAACCCAGCCCGGCCAGTGCCGCGATGATGAACCACCGCGCGACCTTGCGCTCAGTGCGCTTCTCCGCACGGGTACCCGCCACCGGGAACGGATCCTCCCGGTGCGCGATGGTCACCCCGTCCAGGGCCAAGCCCAGCCGGACCAGCTCGTCGCGGCTCGAGGTCGACAGGTCCGCGGCACTCGGCGGCTGTCGCGGTCCAGCCGACTCCCCGTGGCCGCTCATGCCCGCCCTCCGATCCACAGCGTGACGGCGACCAGTGCCGAGATACCGACGATCCACGCGATCAGACCCTCCGGGACAGGACCGAAGCCACCGAGGGAGTAGCCGCCTGGGTTGTTGGGGGCCTGCGCGAACGACTCCACGTAGGCGATGATGTCCCGCTTCTGCGCCACAGTGAGCTGCCGGTCGGAGAACCTGGGCATGCTCTGTGGCCCGCTGATCATCGCGGAATAGATCTGTTTGGGGTCCACATTCTTGATCGCGGGAGCGTACTTGCCGGAGGACAGCGCGATGCCGCGTCCGGTGAAGTTGTGGCACGACGCGCAGTTGAGGCGGAACAGATCGCCTCCCTGAGCCGGATCGCCGCCGGCGAGGCTGTCCTTCGGTACCATCGGCCCACCGCCGTTGGCCTGCACGAAGGCGCCCAGCGCGTCGATCTCCTCGGGGCTGAACCTGACTGGCTTCTCGGCGACCTGCGCTTCCTGGCGCGCCGCGGGCATCCGCCCAGTGGAAACCTGGAAGTAGACCGCAGCTTCGCCGACACCGATCAGACTGGGTCCGCGGTCCTGCACGCCCTGCAGATTCTCGCCGTGGCAGGTGATGCAGGCGTTGTTGTAGAGCTGCTCACCCTGGCGCACCAGCGCCGGATTCTCTTGGGTCGAATTCTCTTGGGCGTGCGCGGTCCGCGGCTGCGGGGCGAACACGGTATACAGCCCGCCGAGGGCCAGCAATGCCACGCCGAGCGCGAGCGTCGCCGACAATCGACGACGGAGGCGGCTGTGTCCTGCCCGCTGCTGTGCCCGCTGCTGTGTGTCGCTGGTCATCAGTCTCGGCTACCCCTGCTGTCTTGTTCGGCGCTGCTAGGGCAAGAAGTAGATGGTGGCGAACAGGCCGATCCACACTACGTCGACGAAGTGCCAGTAGTAAGACACGACGATCGCGGCGGTAGCTTGGGCCGGAGTGAACTTGCTCAGCCTGGTCCGGACGATGAGGAAGATGAACGCGATCAAGCCGCCCGTCACGTGCATGGCGTGGAACCCGGTGGTGAGGTAGAACACGGTGCCATAGGCCCCCGACTGGATCGTGACACCCTGCTCCGTGACCAGGTTGTGGTACTCGTTCAAGGCCCCCAGTACGAACAGCAAACCCATCACGAACGTGATCGAGTACCACAACCGCAGCCCGAAAACGTCGCCCTGCTCGGCCTTGAACACGCCCCACTGACAGGTGAACGACGAGGCGACCAGGATGATCGTGATCACCAGCGCGTAAGGAATGTCGAGATGGATCAGCTCCCCGGTGACCGCGTTGACCGGCGGCCACGGGCCGTCGTGCTGCGCCTTCACCGTGAAGAACATCGCGAACAAGCCGGCGAAGAACATCAGCTCGCTGGACAGCCAGACGATCGTTCCGACGCTGACCATGTTGGGCCGATTCAGCGAGTGCACCCGCTGGCTGATGGCGGGTCCTGCCAGGCTGGACGAGGTCACGGTGAGCATTATGACGAAAGCTGTCGGCGTCGACTGGGCCGGGGCCGGCGGGATGCCGCACGGAGTGACAACCCTTCCTCGGCGGCTCCACCAATGGTAGGTCTGTGGGCCAGAGGCAAGCACGCAGGGTGACGTCACACCGCCTCGCGTCGCCGGGGCGATTGTTCGGTATAGGATCGTCCTCGCCATCGGCGTAAGTCCCGCGATACTTCCCCGCTGACACCCGCGCGGCGTATCGACCCAGCCGTGTGGCTGGCTGGCGGGGACACCGAGTACTACCGACGCTGAGGACCTCGAACGCAGATGAACGCTTCTGGTGAGATCACCACGGTGCTGGTCTTCAGCCACCGGCCAGAGGTGCGCGAGGCCATCATCAACGCGCTCGGGCCGAGGCCTTCGGCCGACGTCGGCCGCGTGCGCTATGTCGAGGCCAGGACGATCGCCGAGGTGCTGGCCGAGGTTGACGCGGGTGGCGTGAACCTGGCGATCCTGGACGGTGAGGCGCAGCCCACCGGGGGGATGGGACTGTCCCGCCAGCTCAAGAACGAGATCGCGCGGTGTCCACCGGTGATCGTTGCCGTGCGGCGTAGGGATGACCGCTGGTTGGCGGTCTGGTCGCAGGCCGACGCGGTAATCGTGCATCCGCTGGATCCGTTGGTCGCCGCTGAGACCGTTGCTGAGGTGCTTCGCGCGCGGCGTTCGCGGGCAGCGAGCGGTTGAGGCCGCGAGGCATGGTGGAGCCGAGGCGTTCCCGCAGCTGGCCAGCGCTGCTGGGCCAGCTGATCGCTGGCACTGACCTGGACGTCCAGGACATGACGTGGGCGATGGACCAGGTGATGTCTGGTGTGGCCACGCC
>JBOHFY010000155.1:0-6739 GCA_050699895.1 Pseudonocardiaceae bacterium | reverse complement strand
GGCGGGAGTACGCGCTCTATCTGGCCTGGTTCGGGCCCGGCCTGACGAAAGTCGGGTTGACCGCCACCGAACGTGGCACCGACCGGCTCGCCGAACAAGGCGCGCTGGCCTTCACCTGGCTCGCCCGCGGTCACCTGCCCGCAGTCCGCGCGGGAGAGCAACGCATCTCGGCCAGTGGCCTAGCACCCGAACGGCGCCAGCGCCGGGCCAAACTAGCCGCCTGGGGGAAACTCCTAGACCACACCCAACGCCAAGAGCAGCTGCGCGCCGCCTACCAGCAGATCACCGACACCGTGCCATGGCCGCCTGGACTAGGCCGTGAGACATGCGCAGTCGTCGATCTGGTCGCATTGTTCGGTCTCGACGCGTTTCCCGACTCCTGCCAGGAGATCACCACCCTGGCCAGCGGCGCTGTGCTCAGCGGAACCGTACGCTGCGCGGTCGGGCGCGACCTCCTGCTCGATACCCCCGACGGACCACTGCTGACCGACACCCGGCTGCTAGCCGGATGGCCCCTACACCCCACCACTGCGGCATCCACTGGCTTAAAGTTGCGTGCCTTCGACTACGCCCAGAATAGTCATGACACTGGCCAGCCCGCCCTGTTCTGACACCACTGGCCGATACCCAGTGCTGGTGCTGGAGGGCATGCCCGGCGCGGGCAAGACCACCGCCGCCACCGCCCTGGCCGCCGAGAACCGCACCGTCATCGGTGAATACACCACTCCAACAGGCGAGATCATCCCGATCGAGGCACACCCGGCCGTCGATGACGATGCTGGACATCAACGCAACTGGCTGCGCAAGAACCACCACATTCAGACCGCCCGCCGCCACGGTCCGGTGTTCTGCGACCGGGACTGGCTTTCCGCACTGGCTTACGCTTATAGCAGCCACGACGGCGAGCTACTCACCAACCGCGCCTGTTGGGCCTCCAATCATCTCGACCGCGGGAATCTCACTCTCGCCGGCATCTACGTGGTGTTCTCACTCGACCCGACGATCAGTCTCCACCGCCGCGCGGACCGGCTCACGCCCGGCCACCCATGGAGCAGCCTGCCCGGCCTAGTCCGCCTCGCCGCGTTCTACGCCGACCCCACCAAAGCCCTAGTCCCCGTACATCCGGATCTGGCTACCCGCCTGCGCACCGCTACCTGGCACTCTTTACGCGACTGCGCACTCGACCGCACCGTCCAGTTCCTCCGCGATCTGGCGGATCGCCCATGATCGGACGACGTCAGCCGACCGTTGTGATGACCTTGCATGACGGATTCTACGGCTGTGGCACCGGAGCCGGACGCTCCAACCGCGCACTCCTGACAATCCTCGCCGGTCTACTCCCCAACGGGGTGCGGTTGGTCGTACTCCCGGTTTACCTTGACGCCACCAGCCCCGAATACGACCCGACCTGGCACGCCGAGACCACAACGCTGCTCACGCACGTCGACGTGGCAGTGCTTCCAGTGGACAACGGCACAGCAGGTCAGGTCCGGTTCGGTGGCCTGACCTGCTTCCGGCACCTCGTCCGTCACACCGCCGACATTCTGACCCGCTGCGTGCTTCCGGACGCCGACCCCGTACTGATCCTGGCCCTGGACGCGCCCTTCCTCGGACTCGCCCCGCTCGTGCCGCCCCAGGTCGTGGCGGACCTCGTGCTGGTACCACGCTCCACCGCCCGTATCCACTCCCCGTCCGACAGGGAACGGATCGCGTGGGAGTCCCAAGGCCTGTGCACCGCCGCCGAGCGCGGCGGGCGGATCGCCGCGATCTCCGACTACATGCGTGCTCACCTGAACCTGACCTACCAGGTGCCAGGCCGCGCCCTGGTCAACCTGCCCAACGGCCTGAGCCGGGCCGACTGGCGGCTCACCGCATCCGACGACGCGATACTGCCAACCCCGGCGCGGGACGGATTCCTGCTGGCCATGGGCCGCGCCCAGCCATACAAAGGCTTCGACGATCTCCTCGACGCTCTCGCCCTCCTGCACCAGCAGGATGTAGTGGTACCGCATCTGATGCTGGCCGCCGTCACCGACAAGCCAGAACTGTGCGACTACCAGCAGCACCTCGCCAAGAAGATCACCAGCCTCCGGCTGAGCGCGACGCTGCTGACCCGGTTCCACCCCGATATCCGCCAGCTGCTTGCACACCCAGTATTACGCGGCGTCGTAGTGCCCTCCCGGGCCGAGCCATTCGGCCGCGTCCCGATCGAGGCCTACGCCGCCGGAGCCACCCCGGTCATCGCCACCACCGCAGGCGGCCTCGCCGAGCAGGTCATCGACGGACGCACCGGATTCACCGCCGCACCCGAGGATCCCGCCAGCCTGGCTGCCGCCCTGCTGCGCGCCCTCGCCCTCACCGCAGCCGAGCGGAATCGGATTCGAGAGGAAGCGTGGCAGTTCGCCGCCAGCAACTATGACCACCCCCGTGCTGTCAGAGCATTCCTGGGCAACATCGCGCCGTGGCTACAACAACTCCCTGGTCGTCTTTAGTCCACATAGGAGATAGGCAGTGCGGAGAGAACTCGCCGATCCTACCGACCGTCCACACCAACGCCTGCGGGCGGCCCCCGCAGCACCTGCTCATACCCGAGATGCACCACGTCCGTGACCGTGACCTGGGATTCCTCTGTCCTGCACCAACACCCGACCCGCGTCATCCACCAGCCAGCCGTACACCTGAACCACCGGCACCCCCTCCGTCACCGGCCTCGGACACCACAGGAAATCGACATCAGCTGCCTGCGTCACGACCGCAAACCGTAGCCACCCCCGTCTGTCACACCCGCACGCCACGCCGTCCTTGAGGGACCATCTCGGGAAAAATGGTGTCCGAACGGCGACGACACATCGTCGTCAATGACCAGCAAACCAACAAGAAAGAGAGCACGCATGCGCTACCGGGCCTGCATCGACGTCCACCTCATCCTGCGCCGCGGCGAAGAGATCCTGCTCGGCCGGCGGCAGAACACCGGCTTCGCCGACGGCAGCTGGCACCTGCCCAGCGGCCACACCGAGGACGGCGAGTCGGCCACCACCGCCCTGATCCGGGAAACGGGCGAAGAGATCGGCGTGCGCATCGACCCCGGCGAGGTCCGGTTCGTGCACCTCATGCATCACCACACCGACTCCGGCCGCATCGCCCTGTTCTTCGAGACCACCCGCTGGCACGGCGAACCAGACAACCGCGAACCAGCCAAATGCTCCAGCTGGGACTGGTTCGCCCTCACTGACCTGCCCGCCGACATGATCCCCTACGCCGCACAAGCCCTCACGCACTACACCAAAGGCGAGATCTACGCCGAGCGCGGCTGGGACCAGCCCCACGAGCCTTCCACTCCCCACGCCTGACATGAGGAACCAGCGCCATGCCCATCGACACCACCACCGGACTGATCGCCGACATCGGCGCCATCCCCGGCTACTTCGACCGGCCCCACAACCATCGCTGGACTTACCGCAGCCGCATCCTGCACGGCAGCTACACCCACACCCTCTACGGCACCGACGACCAGCTCGACAACGACACCATCGACGTCGCGGCCCTCCAACCCCGGATGGTCCGCACCGAATCAACCGGCGACACCTACACCCTGCACCACACCATGATCCACTCAGTGACCGCGCAGCCCTACACCACCTCACTCATCATCCGCGGCCCCGCCGTGAAAGACCGGTTCCTCGTCACCGACCGCACCACCGGACAAGCATGGTGGCAGCACGGTGCCGCCACGGAACCACCCGACGAAGCCGCCCGCAAGCGAATGAACACCACCCAAGCCAGCACCTGCCTGGCGAAACTCACCGAACTCCACGTACTGAGCTGACTACCGATGAGTCGGAGGATCCGCTCCTTCGGGCTGGCGCACGTGACGCCCGACGACGTCGTCCGCGCCTTCGGCGACCTGGCACAGGCAATCACGAACTGCCCCCGAGGCTGCACCCACCTCGGCCCGCCCGCCGACCCCGAATGCGCCCTCGACGACCTCACCGACGCCCCCCACCGCCGAGCCATGTCCGTCCGGGCTCTGCTCGCCGCGCTCGCCGAATCCGGGTGACCCACCTGCCCTGCCACCCGCCGTGGTGTTCCCGCCGTCATCGGTCCAGCGGTGAGAGCGTCAGGCGAGAGCCGCCCGAGCGGCTAGCCTAGGCGCGTGCTGGTAGTCGGTAGATCAGCTGGTGCCGGTCCGCAGCCAAGACTGCCCGGCTGACTTCGACGGGTTGGCCGCCTGTGGTGTACGTCGTCCGGGTCAGGATGAGCACGGGGACACCTTCGGCGAGCCGCAATGCCTGTCGTTCCTCAGGTGTGGCGGCTCGCGCGCCCACGTGTTCCTCGAAATCGCCCAGTTCCAGGTCCAGGCGTTCCAGGGCGGCCACGGTTCCCCCGGGGAGTTTCCGGGGCTCGGCAATCGGTGTTCCTCGCGCGAGATCGAGTGGGTAGTAGGAGTCCGCGAGCTGCACCGGCTCATCGTCGAGCAGCATCACCCGTCGACGCTCGATCACGGTGGAACCGGGCGCAACGCCCAGGAGCCCGCCGACATCGTCGGGAGCGGCCACCTCGCCCACGTCCGTGAGCCGCTGGGTGCCCCGCATGCCGAGACGCTCGGCCTCCGACCGCCACGACCCGCGAGGCTGGTCACCGACCTGAGTCACATACGACGTCGATACATGCATGACCGGACGAGGGATCCGCACGAAGGCGCCGCGCCCATGCTCGACTGTCACTAGTCCCTGCGCGGCGAGCAGCCGGACGGCTTTGTTGATCGTGGTTCGGTTGAGTCCATACCGCTCGGCCAACACACTCTCGCTCGGCAGCGCCTGACCGGGTGGATGCTCGCCCGCGACGATCGCTTCCCGTAGGCGATCGGCGACCTGCTGGTAGCGGGCGACTGGCGGAGTGGTCAACGGAGCACACCTTCTTGGATTGACGACCTGACTGCACGATGGTGCAACACACTGCACGTGCCACGTGTTCCTTGACGACCCAGTCAACGATGACGCATACTTCCATCCACAACACGTGCCACGTGTCACATGCTGTGGATCATGTGCTCGCTGAACCCTGAGGAGAACGAGGATGCTGTCAACAGTGGAGGTCGGTCGGGGTGAGTTCGGTTTCTCCGCCGCGCACGCCGGACTGCACGATGGCGAGTTCGAGCCCCTGCACGGCCACACCTTCCAAGTCACCCTGCGGCTGTCCGGCGTCCCTGCCGACGACGGCATGCTGATCGAGTTCAGCGAGGTCAAAGCCGCCCTGCGGGAGGCGATAGCCCCACTGCGTCGCCGCACCATGATGCCTGGGCGCGCCCCGGAGGTGCTGATTACGTCGGAGAACAACGCTGTGTCGATCGTCGCCGGTCGCAAGAGTTACGTTCTTCCCGCCGAGGATGTCGTGGTCTTACCGCTGGTCAACACCACCACCGAGGCCATCGCTGACTACTTGCTCGAGCGGGTGCTGCCCTACCTGCACGGCTATGGTCTGACCACCGTGGAGCTGGCGGTGGCTGAGGCCCCAGACACCTCGGCCACCGCCCGCTTCGACTTCACGTGACGTGATCACCATGAGCCGCACCGACGACCGGAACGCTGATGCGGTGCCCATCTGCCACCGGGACCGCACCAAGGCGCTGCTCGCTCACGCGGTCGAGCGGCAGGTCACCGGCTATGGGCAGCCCCTCAACCGGGCCGGGGACAGTCCGTGGGATGTGTGGTGGGTCTGCTATCGCGCCCAGCGCAGCGCCGCTGCGTTCGGCTTCGACCCGCGCCGCGCAGCTGGTCGCTGCGAGATCTGCGCCATCGACGCCAGCAGGCTGGCCTTCCATACTCCGCCCCAACACCCCGACTGGGGGTGTCTGTGCCTGCTGGATTGGGCACGGTCGATGCGGCAGCCCATCCCCGGCATCGTCTGGCCCGAATGGCGGTTGACGGTGAGCATGGTCAAGCCCGGCAGCGACCCGGTCCCAGTGCGCGAGCTTCTGGCCGAGAGCCACATCCTCCTGGAGGAGGTCCAGCGACATCTGACCTCGGCGGACGTGCATCGGTTGTACCCCGACGCCTACGGGCGGGAGTATGTGGCCCGCCGGGACGACTACCTCACCTCGGCCCCGGTCACCGTGTTCGTCCTTCTCGCGTCACCCTCTGGGATCGGGAAGGCCAAGAACATCAAAACCGACATCCGTCACCGCCTCGGTGTGAGTGACGTGCTGCGCAATCATCTGCACATGCCCGACAGCCCCGGGGACGCCTTCGCTGACCTGGATCACCTGGCGGGCAGCGAGACGTTCGTTCGGCTCTACGAAAGGTATGAGCGTGACCGAGCAGCACAGCGCCTGGCGCGCTACCGGGCTCTACTGGAACAACCAAACACCCGGCATCGGACTGGTTGACCCCAGTGGCACCGAACGCACGCACCCAGTCCCGCCGAAAACCGCAGTGGGCTACCAACTCGGTGAGCAACGTCGCTGTATCGGTGTCTGGCTAGCCCGGCAGCGGCGGCGCCAACCGTGTCCGTTCGCGCACCCCATCCCGCCATCAGCCACCCGAGCCCAGTGCGACTCGTGCGCGGCATCTGATCCAGGCAGGATGTTCGCGCGCAACGCCACCGTCGATGACGGGCGGGAGTACGCGCTCTATCTGGCCTGGTTCGGGCCCGGCCTGACGAAAGTCGGGTTGACCGCCACCGAACGTGGCACCGACCGGCTCGCCGAACAAGGCGCGCTGGCCTTCACCTGGCTCGCCCG
>JBOHFY010000154.1:0-12867 GCA_050699895.1 Pseudonocardiaceae bacterium | reverse complement strand
TCGCGCAGCCGCCGTCGTGTTTCGGCCGTGGTCTCCGGTTCGGCGAACTGGTCCAGAATGTGAAAGATGTTGGAGCTGTCCGGGTCCTTGGGCTCCTCCACTGGCGTGGAATCGGTCGGGATACGGCGCACCAGTTTCTTGAGCTGCGCCTCGTTGCAGAACAACGGGATGGTGTTGTCGTAGGACTTGCTCATTTTGCGACCGTCCACGCCGGGCAGAGTGCGCCCGGTTTCGGCGTCGGGAACGACAGCTTGGGGAATCTTGAACGTGAAGCTGTCTCCGTAGACGTGGTTGAACGACCCTGCGATGTCAGCGGCGATTTCAACGTGCTGCATCTGGTCACGCCCGACCGGCACTACGTCAGCTTCCATGATCAGGATGTCTACGGCCATCAGCACCGGGTAGTTGTACAACCCCATGTTGATCCCGGCATCCAGGTCGGTCTTGCCTGCCTCTTCATTGCGGTCTCGCGCGGCTTTGTAGGCGTGCGCCCTGTTCATCAGGCCCTTGCTGGTCATGCACGACAGGATCCACGTCAGATCGAAGATCTCGGGGATGTCCGACTGGCGGTAGAAGACGACACGATCCGGATCGAGGCCCGCGGTGATCCACGTCGCGGCCACCGACCTGGTGTAGTGGCGCAGCAACTGCGGATCACGAATGGTCGTCAGCGCGTGGTGGTCGGCGATGAAATACAGTGCATCGTATTCCTGGGCGAGTGCCAGCGCTGGCTTGACAGCGCCTATGTAGTTGCCGAGATGTGGCTCGCCGGTCGGCTTGATTCCGGTGAGCGAGACCTTAGCGGGGGACGCGGACATCAACCTCACATCCTCTCTGGGCGGGAATCGAGATACAGGCCGTCGTGAGCTCCGAGGAACCGCCGATGCCTGGAAATACCCGTGGCCATTGGCAGCCTTAAGCGGTGGCCGAACTCACCTCGCCGGTGCCACACCACCAACCACGGTCTGCCGCCGTACTGCAACCGAACGGCAGGACAGGCTGGTTGGCCACGAGAGGCAATTGGGCGGACACAAGTCGTGATCTTACCATCCAAAGCTCGCGGTGCTGTCGCCGCAGGCGCGCCAGACGATCGTGGCTACCACGGTGGGCACGCGGTCTGAGTAGGCTCACCAGCTGTTCAATGCCAAGGTCTGCTCGGCGCCGACGAAGAGGATCATGGGGGACGACGTGGTGCGGAGGCCGAGGGTGCTGTCGGGCATCGCCGCGACAGGCACGCTGCACATCGGTAACTACATCGGCGCGCTGAGCGTGTGGGCGCGGGAGCAGGATACCTACGACAACTACTTCATGATCGCCGACCTACACGCGCTCACCATCCCGGAGAATGTGCAGGCTGACGGGCTGCGTTCGCGGATTCGGGAGATTGTGGCGCTCGTGAGCGCGCACGCCACACTCACCTGGATGCTCGACTGTGTGACGCCGGTGGGTTGGCTAGGACGCATGACGCAGTACAAGTCCAAGGCGGAGGGGGTGAGCGCCAGTGCTGGCTTGTTCACCTATCCCGCGCTGCAGGCCGCCGATATCTTGCTTTACCCGGCCGAGTACGTGCCCGTCGGCGACGACCAACGACAGCACGTGGAGCTCACCCGGGACATCGCGCAGCGGTTCCATCACTTGTCCGGGTCGGTTTTCACGCTGCCGCAGCCACTGATCCGGCGCAGCGGCGCGCGCATCATGGGACTTGACGACCCGTCGATCAAGATGTCCAAGAGCCTTGCCGGGGTCCGGAATCGCGTACAGCTGATTTTTCACAGCCCGACCGGCGGCGTCCCCGGTGGCTACAACTGGCTGCCGGGGACGCCGCCGGTCGGGTCGGTCAGTCGAACTTGCCGGCGCGGACGCCCGCGGTGAAGGCGGACCACTCGGCTGCGGTGACGATCAGCGCCGGGCCGGCGGGGTTCTTGCTGTCCCGGACGGCGTGGTGGCCGAGGTTGAGGTCGGCGACCTCGACGCAGCTGGAGTTGGAGTTGCTGCGGCTGCTCTTGCGCCACGTAGCGCTCGACAGGTCGATCGTGCTCACTTGCCTAGCTCCCTTGCCACTTGTGTGATCAGCTCCTGGGAAGCCCCCTCGTCCAGAGACGACTCCCAGATGTTGGTGAACGCGGTGTCGTATCGCTCGATCTCGTGGGGTTTGTCCAGGTACAGGTCCCCGGTGAAGCCGTCGACGTAGACCGTGGGTGGCTCGGTCTGCTGGCCGGTGCCGTTGAGCGGGAACCGCAGAATCTCGAACGGCCCCGACATGATGCCGTAGTGCAGCCCAGCTCTGAACGGCATCACCCTGAGTGACACAGTGGGCAGCTCGCTGGCTTTCGCCAGCCGCTCAAGCTGGTTCACCATGACGTCGTGGCCCCCGACCGGGCGGTGCAGGATGGCCTCGTTGAGCACCACGTCGAGCACCGGCGGGTCGGTGACCCGGGTGAGCAGCGCTTGTCGAGCGATGCGGACGTGCACTCGCCGTTCGATCTCGGCGTCGTCTACGCCAGGTTTGTCCGCTCGGATCACCGTGCGTGCGTAGTCCTCGGTCTGGAGCAGCCCTGGCACCAGCTCTGACTCGTACCAGGCGAACCGGGACGCTGCCTCCTCCAAGCCGATGTAGAGATCGAAGCCTTCCGGGATGGCGTCGCCGTAGGAGTGCCACCAGCCGCGGGCCTTGGTCTCCTTGGCCAGCCCCATGAGCGCTTCGGTGACGTCCGGCGGCGCACCGTAGATCCGGCACATCGTCTCGACGTCGAGGCTGCGCAGCGACGTCTGGCCGGTCTCGATCCGCCAGATCTTGGCCTCGGACCACTCGAACCGCGTTGCCGCCGACCGCACGGTGAGCCGGGCCTGGTTGCGCAGATCACGCAGATACCGGCCGAGCTGCCGACGCGGCACCGTCGAGCCCGTCGTGGCGCTCTCGGTCATCGTCCACCTCTCTCACTGTGAGGGAATCTTACACCCGATATGAAAGCATTGCAGCACTCTTCTCGTAATGCAAGTAACAGAATAGTATCGTCGTAGTGAAAATTTCTTTTTGAGTCTTGCACCACGGTCCCTTGCGGTGCTTAACTCTGTGCAGCCCTGACGCGACTGTTCACCCGTCCCTGGTCAGGGTCATGGCCGGACCGGCGATGCCCCGACGACGCAGGAGTCGCCGGTCTGGCCATTCCACGACAGTGAAAGTGAAGAGGGGAACAGCTATGCCCGAACAGTCAGCGGGTCCGCTCAAGAGTCACCGGCACGTCCTCACCGGCCGGGATGTCGAGGGCCGCAACCGAACCGTGATCTTGTGGCTGGAGTCAGAGCTGGAGTCTGGCCTGGTGTGCGGCCAGGTGCGGCACCATGTCGTGATCACCCTGGACGCCACTCTGTGGACCGCCGTGATGCTGACCCTCCGGCAGGCGGCTGAGCTGGTGGACGCGATTAGAGCGGCCGCCGGCATTCCCTGAGGCGGGCTCAGCGTCTGGTCCGCGCGGTATACGCTCGGCTGAGCGCACACCGGGGGTGGAACCGGTACGGCACGGGGCGAGACACTCTTCGCCGGTGATTCGCCCCGCCCCGTCCGTTACCTTGAAAGCGGCTAGATGACCGTCACCCCTCCGTCCGGGACGACCCGCCTCCGGCGCGGCGGCAGCCTGCGGGGAAAGTCTCGGCGCGGCGGCATCCCCTCCGCCATCCCGCGTGGCCTCGTGCTCGCGGCGGGGTGGTCGTGGCGGCTGCTGGTGGTGGGGCTCGTGGGCTACGCCGTCGTGCGGGTGCTGGCCCTGCTGTCGCCGGTGGTGATCCCGCTGGTCGCGGCGTTGCTGCTGGCGGCGTTGCTGCGGCCGGTCGCCGAGTTGCTGCATCGCCGCCTGTCCGGGCCGCTGTCCGCACTGCTGACGCTGCTGCTCGCCGTCGTGGTACTGGTCGGTCTTGGATACCTGATCGGTGCGCGCTTCGCCCGGGAGCTGCCGTCGCTGATCCAACAGCTGGTGGGGACCATCCATCAGCTCCGGACGGCATTGGGTGCCGGCGCGGCTCAACTTCAGCTCGACCAGATCGAGGCGTCCGTGGTCGACTGGCTGCAGCGCAACCGCAGCGAGGCCGTCGGTTATCTGACCGCCGGAGCCAGCTACTTCATCGAGCTCTTCGTTCTCCTCGTGCTTACCCTGTTCATCACCTTTTTCCTGCTCTACGACGGCGAACGGATCTGGCGCTGGCTGATCAGTCCGTTGCCGCCGCGCCAGGCGCGCCGAGTGGACCAGGCTGGGCGGGTAGCCTGGGCCACCATCACCGCGTATGTCCGCGGAACCGCGGTCATCGCCGCCATCCACGGCATCGTGATCGGTTTCGCGCTGTACCTGTTGGGCGTGCCGTTGGCGCTCCCGTTGGCTGTGCTGATCTTCCTGGGCAGCTTCATCCCGTTCGTCGGTTCGCTGATCGCCGGTGGGCTGGCTGTTCTGGTTACGTTCGGCACCCAGGGATGGCTCGTGGCGCTGATCCTGCTGGGCATCCTGCTCGTCGACAACCAGCTCGAGGTCAACTTGCTCCAACCGCTGATCGTCGGCCGCTACCTGCGGCTGCATCCACTCGCGATCGGGCTCGCTTTCGCTGTCGGCACCGTGCTCGCTGGGATTGTCGGAGCTATCATCGCCGTACCCACCGTCGCCGTCATCCACCAGGCCTTGCCAGCACTCCGCGGCCCGCGCCGCGACCACCGTGCCAGGCTGAGAGATGGCAACGCCGAGCGGTGACGGCGGGGGAGATCGCCGGCCTGAACCAGGTTTGCGAGTGCGGTGACGAGGGCACCCCATGGCATGGCGCAGGGAGCGTCGAAAGGGGGCAGGACGATGGTGGACACCGCGCTGCACGAGGGTGAGCTATGGCACGAGTTCCACCGGGTGGTGAACATGTCCTCGCGGGAGCTTGCTGACTGGCTGCGCACCCACTCGGCGGGCCCGGACGCCGAAAGCCTCCCGGTGCAGAGGGGCACTCCCACTGGCCAACAGGTGCTGCGCATTCTGAGCAAGCGTCGGGTTGACCTCACCGCCGACGATTTCCAGGTGATGCGCGGAGTGATCCGGCGAGTGCACGCCGAACGCGGGGGCTATGGGAAGGCCGCTCGGACCGGTTGGCGGCACCGCCTGATGTCCCTCGGTCACGACCCGCTCAAGCCGGCATGAGCCGATCATTCACCAGGTAGGCGGATTCTCGGGTAGCCATCCGTTGTGAGGTGTGCCGCAATCTCCTCGTCGTGTGCTGAGTTTCTCCTGTTCACCTTCGGATAGCAGGGTGCCCCCGGTGAGCCAGCATCGGCGCGACCCGACCACCACCCGCCCCTCCCGGCGGTACCAGAGCGGGACCACCGAGCCGGGCCGGATTGTGGTCGCTGAGCTGTGTAAGGACTTCGGCGCGATCCGCGCGGTGGATCGGTTGAGTTTCACCGTCGAGCCCGGCGCGGTGACTGGTTTCCTTGGTCCCAACGGCGCTGGTAAGACCACCACCTTGCGGGCGTTGCTGGGCCTGGTCGAACCGACCTCGGGCACCGCGACGATCGAGGGCCTACGCTACGCCGAGCTGCTCGACCCGTTACGGACGGTCGGCGCCGCTCTGGAATCTTCCAGCTTCCACCCGGCCCGCAGCGGGCTGGCTCACCTGCGGATCTACTGTGCCGTCGCGGGTATCCCCGACCGGCGCGCGCCTGAGGTGCTCGAGCTCGTCGGGTTGGGTGAGGCGGGGCGCCGGAAAGTTCGCGGCTACTCCCTGGGCATGCGCCAACGGCTCGCCCTGGCGGCCGCGCTGCTCGGCGACCCACCGGTGCTGATCCTGGACGAACCCGCCAACGGGCTCGACCCCGAAGGCATCGCCTGGCTGCGGGCGTTCCTGCGTGAGCTGGCCCGCGAGGGGCGCACCGTGCTGGTCTCCAGCCACGCCCTGGCCGAGGTCGAACAGACCGTGGACCAGGTGGTGATCGTGCACCGCGGTCGGTTGGTCCGCCAGGCCGGCCTGGCGGAGCTGTCCCAGGAGCACAGCGTCACCGTGCGGGCCGGGAGCCCCGACCCGCACGCGCTGCTTCGGGCGCTCGCCGGGACCGGCGCCGAGGTCGAGTGGGCCGGAGAACGGGCACTACGGATCCGGGGCATCGACGCCGCCATGGTCGGGCGGCTGGCCCATACCGCGCGGATCGAGCTGCACGAGCTGAGCACCCAGCGCGGCGACCTCGAAGAGGTGTTCCTCGCGCTGACCTCCGAGGGCGCACCGGCGCTCACGCCATGACCGGGCTGATCCGTGCTGAGTTCCGCAAGCTCACCGCCACCACGCTGTGGTGGTGGATGCTGCTCGGGTCACTGGCTCTGACCGCCCTGTTCGTCAGCCTGTTCATCGCCTTCAGTGGTTCTCGCGGTGACCGCACCCCACTGCTGAGCACCGTGGCGGGGCAACGCGACATTCTCTCCCTCGCCTCCGGCGCCACCGCGCTGGTTGCGATCCTCGGCGCGGTCGCGATGACCGCCGAGTTCCGGCACCTCACGGCCACCCCGACCTTCCTGGCCACCCCCCGCCGCGGCCGGGTCGTCGCGGCCAAGCTGATCACCTACACGGTGGTCGGGTTCGGCTTCGGGCTCACCTGCCTGGTCCTCGCGAGCGCGATCGCGCTGCCCTGGCTCAGCGCCAAAGCCATCACCGTGTCGCTGAGCTCCCCCGAGCTGCCTCTGACCGCGCTCGGCGTGCTCGCCGCCGTGACCATCTACGGCCCGCTCGGGGTCGGCCTCGGCGCTCTGGTCCGTAACCAAGTCGCCGCCGTGGTCGGGCTCCTGGTCTACCTGTTCATCCTCGACCCCGTCCTCGCCGCCATCCCCGCCCTGCGGTCGGTGACCCGGTACCTGCCCGGGCCGGCCGGCGACGCCCTCACCGGCCGCGCCGCCCCGAACCTTTCCCTTCTGCCCGCCTGGGCCGGCGGGCTCGTGCTCGCCGGCTACGCCCTGGTTCTGGCCGTGCTCGGCGCCCGCTTCGCGCTGCGCCGTGACGTAACGTGACGTCCACTCGGTCGCCCAGCCGGATTTTGCCTGCCATTAACCGATCTCGGGCGGGGCGATAACCGAACCCTCTCTAGTGTCGGTTCCAGAAGTACCGCGACACCTCGCGCGGAAACCGCAGCTAGGGGTGCCGATGCCGGCGCGTCGCCCGGGGATACACTCCCTCCCGTCCCCGGGCGGCCGCCCTACTCAAGCGGGTGGCATGGGCAGTGATCACGACCACCACGGGCCCGGCAACTCATGGTGGCGCCGGTTGTCGCACCTGATCACTCTGCATTCGCACGACAGTGCGGAGAAGGTCGACACGGCGATGGAGACCTCCCAGGAAGGCATCCGTGCCCTGTGGATCTCCCTGGCCGTTCTCGCCGCGACTGCCGCCGTGCAGGCGGTGGTGGTGGCCTTGTCCGGTTCGGTGGCGCTGCTGGGTGACACCCTGCACAACGTCGCCGACGCGTTGACCGCCGTGCCGTTGGGGATCGCGTTCCTGGTGGGTCGCCGCGCGGCGACCCGCCGGTACACGTACGGCTTTGGCCGCGCTGAGGATCTGGCTGGCATCATCATTGTGGCGCTCATTGCCGCCTCCTCGGTGCTTGCCGGGTACGAGGCGATCCAGCGGCTGCTGCGCCCCGCCCCGGTGTCTCACCTCCTCGCTGTGGCGGGCGCCGCGCTGGTCGGGTTCGTCGGCAACGAGGTCGTCGCCCAGTACCGCATCCGGGTCGGTCGGAGGATCGGGTCGGCCGCGTTGGTCGCCGACGGGCTGCACGCCCGTACCGATGGGTTCACCTCCCTGGCGGTGCTGCTCGGTGCCGGCGGCGTCGCGCTGGGCTGGCGGTGGGCTGACCCGGTCGTCGGGCTGGCTATTACCGGCGCGATCCTGCTGGTGCTCACAGACGCTGCTCGGGAGGTGTACCGACGGCTCATGGACGCCGTTGACCCCGCGCTCGTCGACCAGGTCGAGACCACATTGCGGGCCACGCCCGGAGTGGTCGGCATCGGCGCGATCCACCTGCGCTGGATCGGCCACCAACTGCGCGCGGAATGTGACATCGGCGTCGATGCCAGACTCACCGTCGTCCAGGCCCACGCCATCGCGGTCGCCGCCGAACACCGGCTTATCCACGCGGTACCGCGGTTGACATCCGCGATTGTGCACACCGATCCCCACAGCCACGAGGGCGCCGACCACCACGCCGACCTCGCCCATCACCGATCGCGGGCACGAACCGGAACCTCAGGAGTCGCGTAGCGAGCCGGCGGTGCACGTGTTCCGTTGACCGATCCGGCTGGAGTCGTCAGGCTCGACGGTGTGACTGATGCCGCGCCTGCCTCCCGAGTGAGCGCCTGGCGCTACGCCCTGAGCACGACCAACCCGCCCGATGGCCCGATTGACGCGGTGACCCGCTGGATCGTGGTCTCTCGTGCCGCCGTGCTGCCGATGACGCTGGTCGCCGGGCTGGTGGCCGGGCTGCTCGCCGCCCGCGCACCCGTCCTCGACTGGCGCTGGCTCGTCCTGGCCGTCGTCGGGATCACGCTGGCGCACCTGGCCAACAACCTGATGAACGACCTTTACGACACCAGCGCCGGTTCGGACACCGCGAGCTACCCTCGGGCGCTGTATGCCCCGCACCCGATCCTGTCCGGGCTGGTCACTCGCCGGGCGCTGGTCGGGTTGGTGCTGGTCATCAATGCCGCTGACCTGGTGATCCTCGTGGTGCTCGCGGTGGCGCGGGGCTGGCCCGTGGTGGCGTTCGCGCTGGCCGGGTTCGTGCTGTCGGTGGCCTACACCGCGCCGCCGCTGCGGCTGAAGAAACGTGGGCTGGGGGAGCCGGACGTGCTGGTGGTGTGGGGTCCGCTGATGGTCGGTGGCACGTATTACGCGGCGGTCGGGTCGCTGTCCTGGCAGGTGCTGCTGGCATCGCTACCCTATGCGCTGCTGTGCACGTCGGTGCTGATGGGCAAGCACATCGACAAGATTGGCTACGACGAGCCGCTGGGGATCCGCACGCTGCCGGTGCTGCTGGGCGAGCGGCGGGCCCGGGCTGCGACGCTGGCCCTGATGGTGAGCTGCTACCTGCTCATCGTGGTCTGTGTGCTCCTCGGCGCGCTGCCGTGGCCGGCGCTGCTCGCGCTCGGCGGGCTCTACCGGCTGGCCACGGTGTGGCCGTGGTTGCGCCAGCCCCGGCCTGAGCAGCCGCCGCTCCCGGTGCCGGTGTGGCCGCTGTGGTTCGCCGCGCTGGCGTTCGTGCACCTGAGGGTCGCTGGTCCGCTGCTTGTCCTCGGCCTCGCCGTGGCCGTCATCGCGGGGATCTGACACCACGCAGCGGGCTGCCGCTGGCCGACTTCGCGGGCTCAGGATAGCGTCATGCAGGGCTGCATCAGAGCTTGTTCAGGTGCGCGGCAAGGACGCGCATCACCGACCTTGGGCTCACGCGCAGTGATTCCAGCGCGAGCTTGACCTTCACGCCGGGGACCGCGATCGTCTGGCCCTTCAGCATCGAGCGGTAGCCATACAGCGCGACCGAGGCCGCGTCCGCCGAACCGTTAAACAGCGCCGCGCTCTCGGCGCCGGCCACCTGAGCGAACTCGGTCGCCGTCGGGCCTGGGCAGAGCACCGTGGCCGTGACGCCCGTGCCGCGCAGCTCATAGGCGAGCGCCTCGGTGAAGTTGATCACGTACGCCTTGGAGGCGTAGTACGTCGCCATGAACGGTCCCGGCAGGAACCCCGCCACCGAGCCGACGTTCAGGACACGGCCGCTGCGGCGCGCGACCATCGCCGGCAGGATTAGGCCCGTCAGCTGCGTGAGTGCCTTGATGTTGAGCTCGATCAGGTCCAGCTCGCGTGCGAGGTTCAGCTCGGCGAAGGCTCCGCTGGTCCCGAACCCGGCGTTGTTGACCAGGAACTCCACCTCGATACCGGCCTGTATGACCTCCTCGTGGAGGTGCAGCGGTGCTTTCGGATCGGTCAGGTCGGCGGCGATGACGGTAGCGTGGATCCCGTACACCTCGCGCAGCTCGGTGGCCAGCTGATCGAGCTTGTCCCGACGGCGGGCGACGAGCACGAGATCGTGACCGTCCTGGGCGAACAGCCGCGCGAAGTGCGCGCCGAGCCCGGCTGAAGCGCCGGTGACCAGCGCTGTCTGTGCGGTGCGTGGCATGTCGAGTTCCTCCTGGCACGCGGGCGGGTCAGAGTTCGGGCAGGGCCTCGCGCACCCGCTGGATCGCCTCCGCGTTGGCTTCCGGGTCCCGGCTCAAGGCCCGCACGTCGGAGACGATGCGGTCGACCTGGTCGAGCGTCGCCTCCTCCTTGACCTCCGCGATCCGCTTGGCGAGCTGGTGGAGCTGTTCCAGCGCGTGGATGTCCGCCTCTCCGAAGCCGCCGCCAGACTGCCGCTGGACGAGCACATCGACGGCCTCGACGAGCTTGCCGAGCTGGCGGCCGTAGCTGGCTACCTGGGTGATGATGCGTTTCTCCAGCTCCGGGTCGCCGGAGCTGGTGTTGTTGATGTTGACCAGGCCGAACGAGGGCGAGATATCCTGGGTCACGTCACCGGACAGCGGCGCCCGGATGCCGAACATTGACAGCCACGCCTGCCACATCTGCCACGGGTTCAGCGGCCGCGAGCCGCGGCGATCGTCGGGCATGGTTGCGCACTCTCCTCGCGTGGTCGTCCGCCGCCATCCAGTATCTCTCGCCGCCGCGGAGTCAAGGTCGGGACGGTCCGCCAGGGTCAGTGGCCTGCCAGCCTGCGGGCCGCCCCACGTGACACCGCACGGGACCAGCCTGCGCTGCCCATCCGACACCCGCGAGTGGCTCCTCGCCTATGCCGTACGACTCCAGTACGCCTACGACACGATCTCGACCCCATTCGGGCGCGGGCTGGGCGAGGCGTTGACTGCGGCACGCGCCGTCGCCGACCAAGACAGCCGGGCCTGGGCACTGGGCGAGCTCGCAATGTGCCTGCATGAGCCGCAACGCGGGGAGGTGCTGGCCGAGGCGTTGACTGCGGCACGCGCCATTACCACCGAGTACCTTAAGGTGTCGATCTTGGCGATGCTGGTGGGTTCCTTGCCAAATCCACAACGCAAGCTGGTGATGACCGAGATACTCGACATCGCTCGTGCCGTCCCCAGTGATGCTGGTCCGGTGGCACGGGCGTTGGCCAAACTAGCGCGCTACCTGCCCGAACGATTTCTCACCGGAGCGCTGACCGCAGCCTACGACGCCGTCGCTACCATGAACGACTGGGACTTAGGTCGTTCCGAGGCGGTGGGAAAACTTGCGCGGTATGCATGTCACGTGCCCGCGGGACTTCTCGGTGAAGCACTGATTGCGACCCGTGCCCTCCCGATCGACTACAACGTGACGCCCGTCTTGGGCGTGTTGGCTCTTTACTTACCCAAGCCCCAGCGTGAGCAGGTACTGGCCGAGGCCCTGACCACAGCGCGGTGGACGGGGTTTGCGCGTCGCGCGGCTCTTACTCAGGCCGCCGCTCTCTGGGGGCCAAAGGTGGGTAGCCACGAACTTGAACTCGTCCGCCGGTTATTGGACGCCCCAGGGCTAGACGACTGTTTCAGTGCTGGCCGCAGCTTTTCCTATCCTCCACAATGTGGGCGGCGCAACGGTGGTCGAGAGCTGCCTCGACGCCATCCGAGCAGTTCAGCGCTGGTGGCAAGCGCCGTCGACGAGCGCCTAAGGCTGACCACTGTCGTCCGATCGTTTTTCCTTATCCGCGTTCCGCCGCCCCGCACCTGACACTCCGCCCGTGTGCTCCTTTCTCGGTCGGCACCCAGGGGCCGGCCGAGACACGACGTCAGCTCGCGGCTTCATGGTGACGTTGGAGACTTCCCTTGTCCGAGCCGTGCGTCTGCTCGACTTTGTGGGCGGCGCGCGCTCGAGCACGACCCGGTGCGTGGCAGGGCACGGACGCGCGGCACGCCTAGCAGCCGTGACTTCTCACCGCACGCACCGGATCAAAACGGTGGCGGGTCGTCGTGGGAGTCGAGCTGCGGTGGGGGTCTTGGCGACGGCTTGGTTTCGGCTTTGGGCGGAGTTTCGTCCCAAATGACTGATTCGTCCCAGTCGACGTCGGGCCGGACGAGCGGGGGTGCTTCTGGTCCGTGCCGGGGGAGGGGATCGGGCAACGATTCGATGATCGGGCGTGCGCGCAGTTGGTAAATGTGGCCGAGGCGGCTGGTCCAGCGGAACACGCCGGGTTCTGGCTGATGTAACCGCCAGCCGCCTTCGTGTTTGAGCCGGTGGTCGTGGCGGCAGGTGTTGCCGAGGTTGCCCTCGGTGGTGGCCCCGTCACAAGCGTGGTCGAGGGTGTGGTCTTTGTCGGCTGTGTGAGCGGGGGCGCGGCAGCCGATCATGACGCAGGACCGGTCGCGGATCTCGATGTGTCGGCGCAACGCGGCGCCGGGGAATCGTCGGGTGGGGTCCTCGGCCAGGGGTCGCTGCGCGTGGGTGTGCTGGTGGGCGAGGTCGGTGACCACGGGTCCCCAGGCGCCCAGCGCGTCGGGGCCACCGCTGGCGAGGTCGCGCAAAATGGCGACAGAGATCTGAAGTTCCACGATCTGCCGCGAGCAGGCCGAGCGGGTCGACGATCCGGTCGGGCGGGCTCGGGTGATCCCGCAGTGCAACAACTGGCCCTGCTCGTCGGTGATCGCGAAGCGCCACTGGCCATGGGCCAGGGTGGTGGCGAGGTCGCGGGCTAGTTCGGCGTGTATGGGTCCCCAACCGGCCAGCTCGCCGGGGTATTGGTCGTGCCCGAGCAGAGTGGACAGCCGCGCCCGCAGTTCCATTCCCGCGCCCGCCGGGCCGCGCGGCGCCAGCTGATCGGTCGCGCAGCCCGCG
>JBOHFY010000153.1:0-5528 GCA_050699895.1 Pseudonocardiaceae bacterium | reverse complement strand
GGCGTAGCGCGGCCGGCCAGCACTGGTCGTCGACGAGGTCCAGGTCCCGGACGGCGAGCAGCCGCGCGGGCGGGTCAGCATCGGCGCGCCACCACCGCTCCTCGTCGTCAAGATCATGATCTGGGCTCTCGGGATAGGGGTCGTCGAGCACCGCGAACGAGTCCAGCACCCCGACCGCCCGCAGCGCGGCGGCCGACTGCTCGGCGGCGACGGCGGGGTCCAGTACGCCCAGCGGCGCGTCCGCGGCGAGCAGCTCCCGCACCGCCCCACCGGGCAGCACCAGCTCGTCGGCCCGCCGTGGCGCCCCGGTGTCCGCAGGCAGCGCCAGCGCACCCAGCCAGGGCCGGGCAGCGCCATCGAAGGCCACCCGCTCGGCCAATGACAGCACCGCGTGGGCGAGCTCGGTGACGTCCAGGCCGTCCTCGGCGTCATCGACACTGCGCTCAATGGCGGGACGCAGCGCATCCAGCAACTCCGCCGGGCCCACCAGGCGGGCCCCGAGCCGCTCCAGCAGGGGGTGTGCGGCATCCGGGTGCACCAGCCGCAGCTCGGTGGGCACCCGGGCGTCACCCTCACCCAGCAGCACCCCGCGCGGGCCGGTGACGGTGCGCCCGTCGGCCAGCGGGACCGGCAGCGCACCAAGCTCCTCGCGGGCCGCCGGGTCAGCGTCGAGCAGCGCGACCAGCGCCGAATAACAGCGCCGCCACCACGACGGTGGCCGGTCCAGCCCGGCCAGCAGCTCGGCGATGGCCGCCGCGGGCAGCCTCCGCACCCCGAGCGCGGTGAGCGCGGCGGTGTGCGCGGGCGCGGACAGCTCAGCCTTGAGCAGCTCGGGGGTGACCTCAGCGAGCAGCTCAGCCAGCTCGGGCAACGGCACGTCCAGCACCAGGGCCCGCGCTGGCGTGAGGCGCTCACCGGAGGCGCCGGGTAGCCACCGGACGTGGCGCAGCGCCTCGAGCACCGCCTCCCGCAGCGTCGCGTCGACCTCGCTGGCCGGGAACCCGGGCGTGGGTACCAGCGCGGTGCGCTGATCCGGCGCCAGCGCGGCGGCGAGCTCCGGGTAGGCCCGCGCGGCCTCATCAAGCAGCAAGCCGAGCGCCGGCCCGGGATGGACGTGGCGCCGCGCGGAGTCGACGGGCACCGTGGCGATCAGCCGCGCGGGCAGGGTGAGCCGCTCCTCGGTGGGGGTGGGCGCGTGCAGCACCTCCCCGACCAGCGGTAACGGGGAGCCGTCGGGGCCGACGGGCAGTGCCCAGCACAGGCTCCACTCCCCTCGCGCCTCGGGGCCGAGCCCGGTCAGGGCCGCGGCCGGCAGCAGCCCGGCGCGGCGCACCACCCGCCACCGGCGCAGCTCAGAACCGTCGTGCACCAGCACCGGGTCCTCGCCCTCGCGGCGCAGTACCCGGTCACCGATGTCGATGCGGTGCAGCCACGGCAACGCCAGCAGCAGGTCAGCGGCCTGCTCGGCGAATGCCGTGAGCAGCGCCTGCGGGTCGATCCCGGCGCGCAGCGGCAACCGGACCTCGGTGTCGAACCCGGGTGGCACCTCGCCCTCGGCGGGCCACACCAGCCGCAGCACCGGCGGCTGGCCACCGCGCCGCGCCAGCTCGGCGCACAGCGCCGGGTCACCGGCGACCGCGCGGGCGGTGCGCCGCGCGGAGAACTCCACCCCACCGGTGCGGGAGAGCACCCTCGGCGCGTCGGTGACGCCAAGGACCGCCGCGAAACCGACCCCGAACCGGCCGACGCTGTCCCCCGCCCGCTTGGCCGAGGCGCGCAGCGCGGCCAGCGCGGCCACTCCGGCGCGGTCCAGGGCCACCCCGGTGTTCGCGGCACGCAGCTCACCCCCCTCGACCATGACCGTGAGGTGCCCCGGCTGGCCAGCGCGTTGCGCGGCGTCAGCGGCGTTCTGCGCCAGCTCGACGAGCAATCGGTCGGCGTAACCGAGCAGGGCGAGGTCGGACTCGGCGTTGGCGTCCTCGCGCAAGCGCGTCGGGGACCCCCGCCAGGCGGCGAGCACGCCCTCGCGCAGCGCCGCGGTGCCGAACGGATCCGCGGCACTCCGGTGCGCGGGTCCCGCAGTGGTGGTCACTCCACCGGCGCCCGGGGCACCAGCTCCAGCTCGGCGTCATCGTAGACCAGCTCGGCCACCGGCACATTCGGGCTGGTGTCCACTCGGACCTCCGAATGCGCCCCACAGCCGAACTCGGCGTGCACCACCTGCCCGTCGGCTGGGGCCAGATCGTTACCGCAGACGCCGAGGACAGCCGCCAGCAGACCACCCAGCGGAAGGTAGAAACCGCAGGTGACACACCGGTCGGGGGCGCCGAGGGCCATCTCGGAGTCCGGGCCGCGGTCACTGTCGCGCCAGCGCTGCACCAGGGCCAGACGGGCATCGCGACTCAGCACCCGGAGCCGTCCCAGCCCAAGCTCCGGGCTGAGCGGCTGCAGCGCCGGGTCCTCGTCGATGAGGTAGCCGGGCACCAGTCGCGGGTCATCCGGATCGGTCGGCAGCAGGTCCCCGACGCCGAGGTCGCCCGCCCGAAGTCGCTGGGTCCACGGCAGCCAGGGCGGCGCGACCAGCGCGTCCGGACCGGGCAGCAGCACCACCTCGCTGACCGTCACCGGGGTCGCTGGGCCCGCCGAGGCCACCGTGACCGACCAGCGCCAACCGCGGTAGCCGGGCAGGCCAGCGTCGAACAAGTGCGTGACCGCGCCGCCGTCCTCGGCCTGTACCTGCACATGCTCGCCAACCGGGTTGTCGCCGGCCTCAGCCTGCGCCGCCCGCCGGGCTAGCTCGACGGCCCTCTCAAGGCCCCCCTCAAGGGAAGAGCCTGGCGCGGTAGTGTCAACGATCACGAGTCTGATTGTGCCGCACCGGCGGTCCGCTCCGGCAACCCGGCCAGGGTGGCTGGGCATCCTTGCTGTCGTGCTGACCACTGTGGCGCCGCTGGCGGCCGGCCTACTAGCTGGCTGCGCCACCCGGCATTCGACTCCCGAGCGGCTGCATGTACAGGTCTTGGCCACCCTCCCGCACGACATCACGATGTACACCGAGGGCCTGGAGATCCACGACGGGGTGCTCTACGAGAGCAGCGGGCTGGTGGGGCAGTCCCGGGTGCGCGCCACCGCGCTGGCCAGCGGTGCCACGGTGCGGGAAGCGACGTTGCCCGCCCCGCTGTTCGGCGAGGGGCTCACCGTCACCGGCGATCGATTGTGGCAGCTGACCTGGACCAGCGGGATGGCGATCGAGCGCGATCCGGTGACGCTGGCGCGGCGCCGCGTGGTGACCTACCAGGGCGAGGGCTGGGGGCTGTGTCACGACGGGCACCGGCTGGTGATGAGCGACGGCTCGGATCGGCTGACCTTCCGCGACCCGGTGACGTTCGCGCCGTCTGGCCAGCTGGAGGTCCGCCTCGACGGCGAGCCCGTGCAAGCACTCAACGAGCTGGATTGCGCCGGTGGCGTCATCTGGGCCAATGTCTTCCAGACCGACCGCATCCTGCGCGTCAACCCCGCCACCGGCGTGGTGACCGGCGTGGTCGACGCCTCCGGTCTGCTCAGCACACCGCCGCGGTCGACCGGGGAGGTGCTCAACGGCATCGCGGCGATTCCGGGCACCGACGAGTTCCTGGTGACCGGCAAGCACTGGCCGGCACTGTTGCGGGTGCGTTTCGTCCCGTCGGCGCTGGGAGGTTGACTGTGGGGTCCGCAATGCGGTGCCGAGACGCTACCGGTGGTGCAGGATGGGACGCGTGAAGCGGCCCGCATCCTCCTCCGGCGCCGAGCAACCCCGCTCCCGGGGACGCCGTCGGCGCTGGGTGCCGGAGGACCGTCGCGCCGGTACCAGCCCGACCAACCCACCACCACCGTATGACCCACCGACTTACGAAAAACCGACTTACGAACCACCGACGGTTCCGATCCGCCCACAACCCGCATCGAGTGGCCCGCCGCCGCCCCGCAAGATCACTGTTACTCGGGTGGCCGCCTGGCGGAGCAGGCAACTGGTCTCCGGCGGCGTGCGGCGCTTCCACCGGGCCACCACGGCCGATGGCGCGGGCCGGTCCGGGCTGTCCTCGCTGACCTATGCGGCGATGATGGACTACGCCGCCAGCGCGGCCATCGCCGTCGCGCTGGCCAACACGCTGTTCTTCGCCGCCGCCACCGCGCAGAGCCGGGCCAACGTGGCGCTCTATCTGCTGATCACGGTGGCGCCGTTCACGGTGGTCGCCCCGGTGGTCGGCCCGCTGCTGGACCGGCTGCAGCACGGCAGGCGGGTAGCGATGGCGCTGTCGTTCGCTGCTCGGGGCTTCCTGCTGGTCGTGATGGCGGCGCACGTCCACGACTGGCTGCTGTACCCCGCGGCGCTGGGCTTCCTGGTGCTGGCCAAGTCCTACGGCGTGCTGCAGGCGGCGGTGATCCCCCGGGTGCTCCCGCCGGGGATCACTCTGGTGACGACCAACTCGCGGCTCACCGCGTTCGGGCTGCTCGCCGCCGGGGTGTCCGGGGCGCTGGCCGCCGGGATCGCGGCGCTGACCGGGTCACCGGGAGCGCTGCTGTTCACCGCGGTGATCTGCCTGACGGGAGCGGCCCTGTGCCTGCGCATCCCGTCCTGGGTGGAGGTGACCGAGGGCGAGGTTCCGGCCTCGCTGCGCACCGAGGCCACCGGCGCGCTCGGCTCCGCGCGGCGCCGCCAGCCGATGGGCCGCCAGGTGGTCGTCGCGCTGTGGGGCAACGGGACCGCACGGGTGCTCACCGGGTTTCTCACGCTGTTCGTGGCATTCGCGGTGAAAGCCCAGACCGAGGGCTCACCAGGACGGCAGTTGGTACTGCTCGGCGTGGTCGGCGCGGCGGCCGGGGCTGGCAGTTTCCTGGGCAACGCGGTCGGGGCGCGGATGCACTTCGGCAAGCCCGGTAGGCCCCCCGACACAGCGATCATCGGATGCGTGGCCGCTGGGCTCACTATGGCGGTGCTCGCCGCGCTGGTGCAGGGCATCACCGTCGCAGCGGTCACCGCCCTGGTAGCAGCAACGGGTAGCGCGGTCGCCAAGGTCTGCCTGGATGCGGTGATCCAGCGGAGCGTGCCGGAGGCGTCCCGGGCCTCGGCGTTCGGTCGCTCGGAGACCGTGCTGCAGACGGCCTGGGTGATGGGCGGCGCGCTGGGCGTGCTGCTGCCACCCACCTACTGGATCGGCTTCGGCTCGGTCTCGGTACTGCTGGGCCTGGGCCTAGCACAGACCCTGTTGACCCGACGCGGATCATCCCTACTTCCCGGCTTCGCCTGACACCAGCCTGACCAATAGCCCCGATATGGCTCCATATCGGGGCAAACAGACCGCGGCATACAGACGGGGACGACGAGTCAGGGGTCCAGTTCGCGAGCGACGGCGCGCACCACGTCCGCAACCCGCTTGGTGTTGCGACGGTCGGGGTAACGACCGCGGCGTAGGTCCGGCTGAACCCGCGACTCCAGCAATTTGATCATGTCGTCGATCAGGCCGTGCAGCTCCTCAGCCGGCCGGCGC
>JBOHFY010000152.1:0-3874 GCA_050699895.1 Pseudonocardiaceae bacterium | reverse complement strand
ACACCCCACTGTTCGTTGAGGCCGGTGAGGACATTCGTTGGGTTCCGCGAAGTCGCGTGTCCACGGTGGCGCTACCAGGCAACGACTTCTGGTTGTTCGACGACGAGGTCGTGGTCTTCCTGATCTTTGCCGTCGGCGGGCTCGTGGTGGATCGCCACACGACGTCGGACCGTGGCACGATCGAGTTGTGTCGGACATCGTTCGAGGAAGTGTGGAAGCTATCCATCCCCCACAGTGACTACCGGCCGACCTAGCCCGGCCAAGCAGGCCCGAGAAGCTCTTGGCGTCCGTCTTCGTGAGATCCGCACGGAGGCGGGTCTCACAGCACGAGCAATAGCGGTCGATATCGGGTGCCACTACACAAAGATCAGCCGCATTGAAAACGGCGGTCAGGCGCCCTCCGAGGAGAACATCAAAGCATGGTGCCGCGCCTGCCGCGCCGAAGACCAGATCCCTGACCTGATCGCCACCGCCCGTACCATCGAGTCGATGTATGTGGAGTGGCGGCGACAGACACGCGCCGGGATGAAGCGCCTCATGCTGTCGTCGGTGCCACTTTATGAACGTACCAAGCTGTTCCGGATCTATGAGCACAACATCATCCCCGGGCTCTTCCAGACCGCCGAGTACTCGGCGGCGATGTTGTCGTACTTCATCGACTTCCTGGATGCCGCGAACGACCTCGACGCCGCCGTCGAGGCCCGCATGGAGCGGCAACGCATCGTCTACTCCGGCAATCGCCGCTTCATAATCGTGCTCGAAGAGCAAGCGATTCGGACACGAGTGGGGAACCTCGACACCATGTCCGGCCAGCTCGATCGCATACTCGGCATGATGTCACTGCCACGGGTCAGTCTCGGCGTCATCCCGGGAACGGCACCCCACAGAACATTCGCGTCCGTTGGTTTCTGGATTTACGACGACGTGATGGTCGGCGTCGAAACACCCACGGCCAGTCTGGAGGTCACCCAGCCTCGCGAAGTCCGGCTCTACGCGAAGATGTTTGAGCAGCTCCAGCAGTCAGCAGTGTACGGAGCCGAAGCCAGAACGTTGGTGACCCGCGCGATGGCCGACCTGGCCGGCGGCTGGGGCGACGCCAACTGACGCGGCCGCCGCCGAGGCGGTACGGATGGCGGCGACCTGGTCACGAGTGGTTATTTCGGTAATGTCAGGCGTTCGGTGGTGAAGGCTTCGATGGCACCGGCTAGGTCGATGACGTGACGGCCGGGGTCCTTGATGGTGCTGAGCGCGGTGCGCACCCGCTCCACCGCGGTCACGATGGTGTGATCGCGGTGAGCTGCGGACAGGGCCAGCACCGGACCGAGTGCGTCCACCGCGCCCTCAGCCTCGCCGCGGGCCACCGCGAGAGCGCAGCGGGCGCCCGCTTCATTCCGGAACGAACCGCCCGGGAAGGTCGCGGAGTAGGCGGCCAACGATTCCAGGGCGAATCGTTCCGCGTGCGTTGCCTCCGGCGCACCACCCCAGGAGAGCGCCTCGGCGGCGTAGTTGAGCTGGTTGGGCCGGCCGAAGTGGCACAGCCCGCCGAGGATGTCGAGTTCGTCGGGCTGCACCCGGTCCCGCGCGTCGGCTGCCCGCCCCACGGCGGCATGGGCTTGGTCCAGCCGGTTGAGCGCACCCAGCGTCCGCGCTTCACCGCTGACCAGCAATACCGCAGCGGTGCTGCGACTGCGCTGGGCAGGCTCGGCGCCGAGCTGGGCGTAGCGCAGCGCATCGTCCCATCGCCCGGCCCAGTAGGCGATGGATGCCTGCAGGCCCCGGATCCAGGCGCGCAGCCCGTCGTGCTCGGCGTTGTCCGCACAGGCATACCCCGTGCGGGCCTGCGTCGTCGCGTCATGGGTCGCGCCGAGATTCCGCGACGCCATCGCCATGAGGCCACAGGTGATCCCGGCGACCAGGTACAGGTCCCGGGCCTGGTCTGGCCGCTGGCGTCCCTCCAGCAGACCGAAGGCACGGTCCTGGGTACTGACCAGCTCATCGAGCAGGGTGGGCAGTGGTTGCTGGAGGTAGGCCACAACCAGGCGGCGGAGGTCGTCGAAGAACTGGTCGATCGTTTCGGCTCCGACGTTGGTGGCCTCGATCCGGGTGAGGAAGTCCCGAGCCCGGTCCGCGCTCATGACGATCACCTGCCCTTCCCAGTCGGTCCGGGCGGTGCCCCGCGCCGCGACCACCTCATTGTGCCGCCGGGACGGCCGCAACGCTTCGGTGCCGTAGGGCGGGCCGAACAGCCGGGTCACAGGTTCTCCGAACATCTGCTCCAGGATCGCCTGTGCCTGCGGGTACGGCAGACTGCGCAGCTCTCCGGCCACCCACCGGTACGCCTGCCGCTGGCTGAGTGCGGTCCCCCCGGCAGAGTGCTGGTATTGCCTACGGAACTCCTCCAGGGTGAGATGCCGCTGACGCAGCACCTGCTCCAGCCGCGTCCGTGGCAGCTCCTGCGCACTCATCCCCATCACCCCTCCGTCCTGACCGGTCCACAGTAGATCCCTACGCGCCACAACGGAGACACCCGGACAGAGAAGACAACAGTGGCGTGCCTCCCACATTCCGGACATCGGACCCTATAAGGTCCGTTCCGGAATGGAGGGGGATAAATGCCAGAACGGCGCAGGAAGTACACACCTGAGTTCAAGGACGAAGCGGCGAGGATGGTGATCGAGACCTCGCGTCCGATCGCCGAGGTCGCCCGGAAGATCGGCGTGGACGAAGGCACGCTGGGGAGTTGGGTAGCGAAATATCGAGTCGATCACGCGGGCGAGGAGCCGGCGCTGTCGATCACGGAGCGGGCGCGCCTCCGGGAGTTGGAAAAAGAAAACCGGGAGTTGAAGATGAAAGCGGAGTTTTTGGGTTATGCCGAGGATCGGGTTATGCCGATGTCCGCGTGACGGCCCTGGTCAGGGCGGTGGTTGGCCGGGATAGTTCGGCATAATCAGAGGGTCTCCAGGAAGGTGAGTAGCTGGTCATCGGGCTGGTAGCGTCGCGCGGTGGGTGCGGTCGGCGGAGTGAGGCGGTTGAGTGCTCGTTGTTTCATGCCGAGGTCGGCGTGGAGGTAGGGCTGGGTGGAGGCAGTGGATTCGTGACCGAGCCAGAGCGCGATGGTGGTGATGTCGATCCCGGCGTCAAGCATCCGCATCGCGGTCGTGTGGCGCAGTGTGTGCGGGGTGACGTTCTTGCCGGCCAGGCTCGCGCATGTCATGGATGCCGTCTTTGTGTGGACACGGATTCTGGCCGCGATCGCGTCGGTGCTGATCGGTGTGGTGTGGCCTTGGGCGGTGAAGACCGGGCTGTGGGGGTGGTGTGAGGGCCCCTCCGCGGTCCATCGGCGCAGCGTGGCGGCGGTGGTGAGGTCCAGTGGGGTGATCCGGTCTTTGCGGCCCTTGCCGTGAGCCCTCAGGTGCGCCGGTTTGGTCAGGTGCAGGTCGTGATGTGTCAGCGCGATGAGTTCACCGACACGGAGGCCGGTGGTGATCAGCGTCAGCAGGATGGCGTGGTCGCGACGGCCCGTCCGTGTTGAGCGGTCGGGCCCGCTCAGGAGGGCTTCGACCTCGGGGTCGGTGAGATAGGTCAGGATTGTGGTGCGGGTTTTCTTGGTCTGGATGGCCAGCACCCTGGTGATGAGGTCGAGGTGTTCGGGGTGGCGGTAGGCGGCGTAGGAGAAGAACGAGTGGATCGCCGCGAGTCTGGCGTTGCGGGTCTGGGCGGTGTTGCGTCGCTGGGTTTCCAGATGCGCCAGGAACCCGGTGATGGCGTCGATGTTGAGGTCGGTGACCTCGAGGTCGGCGGGCCTGGTGCCGGTGGTGTCGTTCAGGTAGGTGAGCAGCATCCGCCAGGTGTCGCGGTAGGCGCTGATGGTGTG
>JBOHFY010000151.1:0-4653 GCA_050699895.1 Pseudonocardiaceae bacterium | reverse complement strand
GACAGCGCCTGGTTGAGCAGCGTTCGCAGCTGCGCCACCTGCTCCTCGGTGATGACGTCGCCCCGAGCGAGCAGCCGCTGGTCCACCCGGCCCGCGTCGGTGATGAGGACCAGCATCAACCGGGCCGGGGTCACCGCGAGCACCTCAAGGTGGCGCACCGTGGACCGGCTCAGGGTGGGGTACTGGATCACCGCTACCTGCCGGGTGAGCTGAGCCAGCAACCGCACGCTGCGGCGCAACACGTCGTCGAGGTCGACCGCGCCGCGCAGGAAGGTCTGCACCGCGCGACGCTCAGCCACCGACAGCGGCTTCACCTCCGAGAGCCGGTCGACGAACAGCCGGTAACCCTTGTCGGTGGGCACCCGACCGGCGCTGGTGTGCGGCTGGACGATGTAACCGTCCTCTTCCAGCGCCACCATGTCGTTGCGGATGGTCGCGCTGGACACCCCGAAATGGTGCCGCTCCACCAGCGAGCGGGAGGCGACCGGCTCGTGGGTGGCCACGTAGTCCGTGACGATGGCGCGCAGCACCTCAAACCGGCGGTCGTCCGCGTTCACGTCACCTCCGTGGTGCTGGTCCCCGGTACTGGTCAGTGTTGCTGACCCCTAGCGCTGGTAACGGCCTGTACCCCGAGTCTAGTGCGCCCCGGGCGCAGGTGTCGGGACCCTCCGACGCGCCCGATACGCTGGTGACTCACACCGAGTGCGGAAACGGAGATGAGCGCCAGCTGTGATCTTCAAGGAAGTCCGGCAGGGCCGCCCCTACCCCGAGCACGGGTTTTCCATGAAGGACTGGGCGCAGATCCCGCCCCAGCAGGTGCGCCTGGCGGACTTGGTCACCACCGCGGCGGTAGTGGAGCTGGATCGGCTGCTGTCCGAGGACCCCACCCCTTTCGGCGACCTGTTCCCGCACGCCGTGCGCTGGCACGGTGAGCTGTTCCTTGAAGACGGCCTACACCGCGCCCTCCGCGCCGCCCTCAACCAACGCACAGCCCTCCACGTCCGCGTCCTCGACCTGGACCTCCTCCGCAGCTGACCCCCACTTGCCCCCTCCCGCATTCAGCGGGCTCAGCGTGCTTAATCAGTCCAGGTTTACCACGCTGAGCCCGCTGAATGCAGATCTTCACACCGCGTGGAGTCGCTTGGGTTGGACGCGAAAAGGATTAGTCTTCGCACTTGGAGTGAATCCAGCGAGGTTTGCTATCTCGTCGTCGCTCAATCCTCGCTCGCGCATCCTCACACCGATTTCTTGCGCCAGTTCCGCGCGTTCGACAGGGAGCTCGCCACTGGCTGGCTCATGAACTTTCCATCCTCGCGAGTTGAGCGACTTGTAGAAATCCGTGCGATCATTCGGCTTGACGAGGCCGAGGCGGTAGGCGCGTTCGAAAATAGCTTGCATGGAAACCCCCCACTCGCGTTTCAAGTCGATGAGCTTTCCGAGACTGAGGTTGCGTAGCTCCGGTCGGATGACATGCTCCGGCATGAGGAACTCGGCGGCAAACGCGTTCGCCTCTTCCTCCATGCCGGCAGTCGCGGTAGAACTATGTAGGCAAAGGTGACCCAGCTCGTGCACGAGAGTCAACCGCTTCCTATCCGTGGGGAGTCTATTATTGATCAGGATGACCGGGTGATCCCCGATCCACTGCGACAATCCATCGACTCGAGCTGTTTCGAAGTCTTCCTCGATGATGACACATCCCGCAGCCTCAAGCCATCGGATGAGATGCCGGACCGGCCCGACAGGCATCTTCCACTGTGCGCGCGTCATCAACGCCGCCGCAGCAGGCTGAGTCTCTTCCGGGTCGAAAGTCGGGATGATGTTGGTCGACCGAAGGGACACCTCTTCGAACAACAGCGACGCGTGCAGGCGATACATGTTCAAACGGGCTTCGAGCCGCCGCCAGAGTGTGGCTTTTGTGGTTTTCTGTCTCCGCATATGCGAATCAATCGCCAAGGCGCCCTGCATTCGCTGCCCGTGCCGCAGAAAGCCAACAGTGACCCCATATATTCGGGCGAATTTAGCGAGCATTTCATCATCAGGTACGCGCTGATCATTCTCGTATCGTGAGAGCGTTGCCTGCGTCATGCCAAGCTGGCCGCACACGTCGTCCTGGGTGAGACCTTGAGCTTTTCGAGCCACGAGCAGGGCTTCGCCTGGTCCGCTCATGATGATAAGTCCCCCCCTTCCCGCTCGTCGACGTGAGTCGCATCGAAGAGATCGACAGTAGGAAGGTCAGGTCGGGTGATCGGCCGCCAGCCTATGGTGTCTGCGCCCTCGCCTGGTTCATCAAGCTCAACGGCCCAGATGGGGTTGTCTTTGCCGTCCCGGTAGGAGATCACGGCCGGACCGACCCGACGCTCCTGCGCAATCCACCGATAGCCCGCACCGAACGTGATCACCTCAAGGCTCGGCAGCTGTGTCCCTGCGCCCAGAACTCCAGTGCCGCGGCTGTTGGGTATGCGCTGATCTTGTCGTCTGAGTGGTGCCGCTTGATCCGAACCTGATAGTTCTGCGAAATTAACATCTCCCTGACCGGTTCACGATCGATCGTCTCGATGCTCGGGGGCCATCGACAGATACAGCCAGCCGAGCCCAGATGCGGTCGTGGATGAGGTTGGCAAGACACCGCCCGCTCATGGAAGGGAACCAGGCCGGCCGCCACTCTCGAAACTCGGCGAGGTCCTCACGTGCCCCACGAACCGACCAGGCGAAGTCCTTGATGAACTTGTCGCCGAGGCCAGACATCACCGCCTGTTGATCAGGATGCGAAAACATGCCAGAAAATATACCAATAACGATCTTGGTTGGCGCAAGGGGCCACGCGGATGAGGCGCAGCCGCCATCACAGGGTGATCACCGCTTGGGTGCCAGAAGCGACACCTGGTGTCGTTATCGACACACATATGGCGATCATCAGATGCGGCGCACCGGGTAGGTGACGAGCAGGTCGCGCACCACAGCGTCGGTGAGGAGGCGGCCTCGGCGGGTGAGTACCAGGCAGTCGCCGAGGCCGAGGGTGGCCAGGCCGTCGGTGACGGCGCGGTCAGCGGCGGCACGTCCAGATGCGTCCAGCACGTTCAGCGGCAGGCCGTCGGCCAGCCGCAGCCCGAGCATCACGTGCTCGGTGTACCGCTGCGCGGGGCTGAGCACCTCCCGGCCGGCCGCCGGGGAGCGACCGGCCCGCAGCGCGGCGGCGTAGCGGGCTGGTCGCTTGACGTTCCACCATCGCACCCCGCCGATGTGGGAATGCGCTCCCGGTCCAAGTCCCCACCAGTTCCCGCCAGCCCAGTAGCCGAGGTTGTGCCGGCAGCGGGACTGCGTTGACGTGGCCCAGTTGGACACTTCGTACCAGGACAGGCCCGCCGCAGACAACGCCGTGTCGAGCTGCTCGTAGCGCTCGGCCAGCACGTCGTCGTCCGGCGCGGGCAGTTCCCCATGGGCTACCCGGCGGGCCAGCGCGGTGCCTGCCTCGACGACCAGGGCGTAGGCCGACACGTGGTCAACCCCGGCGGCGAGCACCGCGTCCACGGAGGCGGCCAGATCGTCGGACGTCTCCCCTGGCGTGCCGTAGATCAGATCCAGACTGACCCGCTCGATACCGGCGGCGCGAGCCTGCGCCGCCGCGGCCACTGGCCGACCCGGAGTGTGTACCCGGTCCAGCACGGCCAGCACGTGCGGCGCGGCGCTCTGCATGCCCAGCGAGACCCGGGTATAGCCGGCCGCGGCGATCCCAGCGAAGAACTCCGGTGAGGTGGACTCGGGGTTGGCCTCGGTGCTCACCTCAGCACCCGCGGCCAGGCCCAGCGACCCACGAATGGCGTCCAGGACCGCGGTCAGGCCACTCGCGCCGAGCAGCGAGGGGGTGCCGCCGCCCACGAACACCGTGTCCGCCGGCACCGGCTTGGCGAGTACGTGGGCGGCGAAGTCGAGTTCCTGGCGCACCGCGTCCAGCCAACTGGACGGTGACGCCGACGAACCCAGTTCCCCCGGGGTGTAGGTGTTGAAGTCGCAGTAGCCGCAGCGAGTGGCGCAGAACGGCACGTGCACGTACACCCCGAACGGTGCCTGATCCACACCCCGCAGGGCGGTGTCGGGCAACGCCCCGTCCGGTGGGGCGGGGTCGCCGAGAGGCAGGGCAGCCACGTGAGCATTATCCCAACATCCGAACGTGGGTAGTCACCGACCGCATGCGGGTGGCACTCTGGTGGAGTGGGTGAGCTCTGATGTCCGCTCGAGCCCGCCCCACGCCCACGGCGAGGGCTCGCCGTGGGGAGGGCCAGTGGGCCCTGGGGCATCTCGAGCCGCTCAACCCCAACGAGCGGACCAAGAAAGACGACGACGGGCTCAACGTCCGGCGCCGGATCGAGACAATCTACGCCCAGCGGGGCTTCGACTCGATCGATCCCACCGACCTGCGCGGTCGGTTCCGCTGGTGGGGGCTGTACACCCAGCGCCGGCCCGGCATTGACGGCGGCCGCACCGGCACGCTGGAACCCGAGGAGCTCGACGACTCCTACTTCATGATGCGGGTGCGCGTTGATGGCGGCGCGCTGAGCACCGGGCAGCTGCGGGTGCTCGGTGAGATCTCCCGGCTCTACGCCCGCGACACCGCCGACATCACCGACCGGCAGAACATCCAGTACCACTGGATCC
>JBOHFY010000150.1:0-18810 GCA_050699895.1 Pseudonocardiaceae bacterium | reverse complement strand
ACCTTGACTGGATTACGTGATCCAACTGCTAGTAGCATAGTGGCGCTCCATGGGTCATGGCGCCGCAGGGCAGCCTTCATAAGGACCGATCAGCTCCGCGACGGCTGTGCGGGTAATTTCCTCTTCTTCAACGATTCCGCTCATGTAGTCGGTGGAGTTCATCACCCGACCAGAGGCGTTATGCGGCACCAGCGAGCGCGCTGGCGGGTCGGATGAAGCGACGTCTGAACGGAAAGCAGTTCTGACAGGGACGGCCCGACCATAGAGTCACGACATTGTGGAGCGCTAGGTGGACAACAGGTGGACAAACTGGGCCAGGCTGTGGATAAGTGATGCGCAGAGGCTTTGACAGCTGTGCACAAATCAGCCGTCAGATGGCTTCTAGCTGGACACCAAGCTGTGGATGGAGGCCGCAGGGTTGGGGATAACTACGCGAGCAAATACTGGGTTGTCATTCGTTGAAACGCTGTCGAGGTGCGTTGGGCGGTCTTCCCCCGCACACCGGCATCGAGGCGGTCGGCGCGTTCCTCGTCGACACTGGTGGCGGTGACGAAGACCGGCCAGAGCGGTGGCCAGCGGCCGGTAGTCGGCGAGGTGCTCCCGTAGCGACGCCCTCCCGTCACCGTGCGGGTGACGGCACCCGGATCGGGCAGTTCCGGCAACACGGAGTCCAGCCCGGCAGGTCCACACCAGCAACCCCGCGCGCCGACGACCCTCGGCTACCGACGCCGTCGCTACAGTCAGCTGTAGCAGAAGTGCTGTTCGTGACGACATCTCGGAAGCGCTGTGGGCAGCGATCACGACGAAGCCGCGGCGGGACCGCCCGCAGTTGGCGGGTTGGGTGGGCTGGAGTGGGTGTACATTCCCGCCCAGACCGTGACAGAGGGCGCCAATCGCGCTGAGCTGGAATTGCGGCGCAGGCGGGATGGCGGGACGGCGTTGCTGGCCTACACCTCGCTGGAGCTGCTGGTGGCGGGCTGCGGCCGGGTCACCATATGGTGGGTGTGGCTCCCGCCGATCATCTTCGGGCTGGCGGTCTACTGGGGAACGAGCAAGAATTGGCTGGCGGCCGGCGCGACCTGGCTGCAGAATGGCGAAGTCTGGGTTGACGTCTACGAGCTGGTCACCATCGACGTCAAAGCCAGCGGCGCCAAGCTCCGGCTACGGTTGACCGACTCCGCCGGCCGCACGATCGGCGCGCTGTCACTCGCCGACACCCAGCGCAATCAAGCCCTCTGGGACCTGACCATCCTGAAGCTACCCGGAGGGCGCGGCCAACACCGGGACGGAAGCTAGCCCGCGCATCACGACGGCATCTCCTCAACTTCCCGAAAGCTCAACGGGAACCGGTGGTATAATGGGAAAAGGTGAATGGTCTTGAGCGGAGGGTTCAGGACATGGCAGTGACGTCGGCAGACAGTTCCCTGTGGATCCGCCGGTTTCATCCCGATCCGCAATCCAAGATAAGACTGGTGTGCTTCCCGCACGCTGGAGGATCGGCTAGTTTCTATTTTTCGGCCTCACGAGCGCTCCGGAGCGATGTGGAAGTCCTGGCCGTCCAGTACCCAGGCCGCCAGGACCGGCGGGCCGAGCCGTGCGTCACCAGCATTACCGAACTCGCGGACTGTATCTTCAGGGTGTTGCGCTCCATGAGCGGGCCACCGCTGGCGTTGTTCGGCCACAGCATGGGGGCCATTACCGCGTTCGAGGTCGCCCGGCGGCTTGAGCGGGAAATGGGTGCGGTGGCCGTTCGGCTGTTCGTCTCCGGCCGGCGAGCGCCGTCACGTCATTACGATGAGTACGTCCACCTTCGGGACGACCAAGGAATTCTCACCGAGGTGAAAGCGTTGAACGGGACCGACGCCCGTGTGTTCGACAACGAGGAGATCATGCGGATGAGCCTGCCGTCCCTCCGCGGTGACTATCGGGCAATCGAATCCTACCGTGGCGGAGAAGGCGTGCAGGTATCGTGCCCGATCAGCATGCTGGTGGGGGATTCGGATCCTCGGGTTACCCTTGATGACGCGTTGGCGTGGCGCACACATACCACGGCAGAGTTCGATTCGCATATATTTCCCGGTGGTCACTTCTACCTGGGAGCGCAGCAGTCCCAGGTACTCAAGCTGATCCGCGACCGGCTGGTCACGCGCTGACTCAGGAATTGTCATGTTTCATCCTTGCAACCGGCCCGGGTCAGACGAGCAGTGGGAGCAGAGCGTGCCGGCGGCGCAGGACGGCGCCGTAGCGGGCGTCCAGCCGCAGCCACGAGTCGGTGGCCGACACCCGAACGGTCTCGGCTGCGGCGTGGGTACCCACAAAGCCCATACCCGCCAAGGCGAACAGGCAGCGCAGCGGTACCCCCACGTCGAAGCCGGCGCCACTAATGGTGATCACCTTCTGGTCCAGCAGCGCGGAGGACGGCGAGCCGTGCGGGCCGGGGTTGTGCCTGGCGACGGCGGCACCCTGGTCGGTGAGGCTGGCGAGCACCTCAGCGGGCACCTGATCCACCTCACGCCAGCCCCGTTCCGGCGGCAGCGCACAGCGCCACAGCTCATCCTTCGCCGGGCCGGGGTCAAGCACCGCGGCGCCGTCCACCGCCACTGCGGCCAGCAGGCCGCTCCCCCCGACAGTGAGATCACCGGGCCACACCGCACCCCGCACCGACCGAGTCACCAACGTGTCGAATGGGGTATCCACCCAAGCGTGTACCTGACCGTTCCCGCCCCGCAACCGCACGATCGCATCGCGGTCCAGCCGGAGGGCGCGGGCCACGAACGCGCTGAGGTCGTCCCGCTCGACGCGGTCCGGAATCCACAGTTGCGCCACCGGCACCCCAACCTCGCTCACAAGCGCGCCAGCGCCCGAACCGCGACGGACAGGGTAGCCAGGTCCAGGCTCGCGGCATCGGAGATCTCATCAAGAGTTGCCCTGGCCCGGGACAGCCGCGAGGAGTTCTCCCGCTCCCACTGCGCGATCACCGTCGCTGGGGCGAGCCCGACGTCACCGACGTGCAGGGCGTGCAGGGTGATCTCCCGCAACGCCGCGTAGAGATCATCTCGCAGCGCCAGGCGAGCGAGCCCGTGCCAGCGATCGCCGCGTTCCAGCGCGCTCACCAAACTCAGCATCCGGTCGATGTCCAAGTGGGCCGATAGCGCGTAGTAGAGCCGCGCAACCCGCTCAGCGTCTTGCTGGGCCAGTTCGGCAACCTCAACAACGTCGAGCAGGCCGAAGCTGGTCAAGCCCGCACTCACCTGGCGCGCCAGCTCATCCGGCACCCCCCGCTGGGCAAGCCGGCGGGCGGCGGCCGTGACGTTGTCCGCCTCGCGACCGGCCAGCCAATCCGGCACCCGCGGCGCCAGCGCTCGCACGATCGGGCGGAACCGGTCGATCTCGGTGCCGACCGCGAGCGGCTGCGGCTGATTGAGCAGCAACCACCGGCTGGCCCGGTCCAGTAGCCTACGCCACGCGAGCATCATGGCGTCAGCTACCAACACCGGCACCGCATGGCCGAGGTCGGCGGTCGCCCGCCAGGCTGCCCGCAGGTCGAATACCTCAACCGCCACTGAGTACGCCCGCACCGCGTCAGCGGCCGAGACCGCCAGCTCCTCGGCCAACCGGTAGGCATAGGTGATGCCACCTCGGTCGACGACTTCGTTGACCAGCAACGTGGTGGTGATCTCGCGACGCAGCGGATGCTCATGGATGGCCCCGGCGAACCGGTCCCGCACCGGGGCGGGGAAATACTCCGGTAGCCGGGCGCGGAACACCTCGGCGTCAGGTAGGCCGCTGGCCAACACATCGCCAGTCAGCCCGAGTTTGACGTGCGCCATCAGGATGGACAGTTCCGGCGAGGTCAGCCCCTCGCCCGAAGACTCCCGCGCCCGCCACTGCGTCTGAGTCGGCAAGATCGCCAACCCGCGGTCCAGCCCGTGGCATTGCTCCAGATACGTCATCAACCGGCCATGCACCGACACCATCGACGCGGCGTGCGCCCGGCTGACGCCAAGCTGGGTGTTCTGGTCGGCGTTATGCGCGAGCACCAACGCGGCGACCTCGTCGGTCATCTCGACCAACAGCGCATGGCGCCGCGCGGCGTCCAGCACACCATCAGCGACCAGTCTGTCCAGCAGAATCTTGATGTTGACCTCGTGGTCGGAGCAGTCCACCCCGGCCGAGTTGTCGATGGCGTCGGTATTGATCTTTCCGCCGGCCCGGGCGAACTCGATCCGGCCGCGCTGGGTCAGGCCCAAGTTGCCGCCTTCAGCGACCACCCGCACCCGAAGCTGCCCGCCATCCACCCGGACCGCGTCGTTGGCCTTGTCCGCGACGTCGGTGTGGGTCTCGGTGGCGGCCTTGACGTAGGTCCCGATCCCGCCGGTGAACAACAACTGCGCCGGACTAAGCAGGATCGCCCGCATGAGCTCCGGCGGGGACAGCTCGGTGATGCCTTCGGCGATTCCTAGCGCCCGGCCCACCTGTGCGCTGACCGGGATCCGTTTGGCGCTGCGGGGCCACACCCCGCCGCCAGCGCTGATCAGCGAACGGTCGTAGTCGTCCCAGGATGAGCGCGGCAGCTCGAACAGCCGGCGCCGCTCGACGTATGAGCTGGCGGAGTCAGGATCAGGATCGACGAAAACATGTCGATGATCAAATGCCGCGAGCAGCCTGGGGCGCCCGGAGCACAGCATCCCGTTACCGAACACGTCACCGGACATGTCTCCGATGCCGACCACGGTGATATCCTCGGTCTGGACGTCGAGGCCAAGCTCGAGGAAGTGCCGCTTGACGCTCTCCCAAGCACCCTGGGCGGTGATCCCCATGGCCTTGTGGTCATAGCCCGCCGAGCCGCCGGAAGCGAACGCGTCACCGAGCCAGAACCGGTAGGACGCGGCGACATCGTTAGCGATATCGGAGAACGTCGCGGTTCCCTTGTCGGCCGCGACCACCAGGTAATTGTCCTCTCCGTCGTGGCACACCAGCTGGTCAGGGTGCCGGCTCACGCCATCAATGAGGTTGTCGGTGAGGTCAAGCAACCCCGATACGAACATCCGGTAGCAAGCGATGCCTTCGGCCTGGACGGCCTCCCGGTCCAGCCGGGGGTCACCGGTCGGCCTCGGCGGACGCTTCACCCCGAACCCGCCCTTGGCCCCGACCGGCACGATCACGGCGTTTTTCGCCGCCTGCGCCTTGGCCAACTCGAGCACCTCGGTTCGGAAGTCCTCCCGGCGGTCCGACCAGCGCAACCCACCACGGGCGACCAGGCCGAAACGCAGGTGCACACCCTCCACCCGCGGCGAGCAGACGAAGATCTCGAAAGCCGGTCGCGGCTCGGGCAGCTCCGCCACCGCCTTCGGGTCGAGCTTGAGGGCCAGGTAGGGCCGGGGGTTGCCGTCGGAGTCTGACAGGTAGTGATTAGTGCGCACCGTGGCGCAGATCAGGGTGAGCAGGCCGCGCAGGATACGGTCGGTTTCCAGGCCGGCCACCTCATCGATCATGGTGGTGATCCGCCCAGCCAGCTCGTCGTGCCTGATGTCTCGAGTGGCGCCGTCCAGCGCCGGGTCGAAACGGGCCTCGAAGAGGGCAACCAACGCGGCGGCGATGCCGCTGTGCGCGAGCAGCACGTCTTCGATATAGTGCTGGCTGTAGGGGCCGCGAGCCTGCCGCAGGTAGCGGAGGTAGCCGCGCAGCACTGCCGCCTGTCGCCAGTCCAGGCCGCCGCGCAGCACCAGGGCGTTGACGTGGTCAACTTCGCAGGCGCCCCGCCAGGCGGCCACAAACGCGTCGCGGAATCGCCGCCGCATGTCCTCCACGTCCTGGTCGGCCAGCTGTGCCAGCGTGGTGGCGTCCACCCGCAGCCCGAAGTCGTAGATCCAGCAGTGCATGCCGTCGCCGCGGATCACCTGGTAGGGCCGCTCGTCGAGGAGCTCGACGTCCATCTGCTGCAGCACCGGGAGCACGTGGGACAAGGTGATCCGCAGCCCCGCCAGGTAAAGCGTCAACCGCCCCTCCCCCGGTTCCGCTCCCCGCGGGAGGTCGAAGCACAAGTCCAGACCGTCCGGCGCGGCGAGCGCCTCCAAGCGGCGGATGTCGGCCAGGGCGGTAGTGGCGTCGAAGTCCTCCTTGTAAGCCTTCGGGAAGGTCGTTAAGTAACGCCGTGCAAGGTCAGCGGTCACCGCACCGCTGGCCCGGGCGGCGTCGAGCAGCCGATCGTCCCACGTGCGGACGGCGTCCTCGAGTCGTTCGGTGATCGCTCGGACATCCGGTCTGGTGGGCACGCCAGGATCGTCAGGGGCAGCGTGCACCGTGAAGTGCACCCGGGCGTGCACGGACTCGCCGACCTGGGCGCTGTACTCCACGCCGGTGCCGTGCAGATCGCGCATCAGCACGTCCTGCATGGCCAGCCGCGCGGTGGTGGTGTAGCGATCGCGTGGCAGGTAGACCAGGCAGGAGAAGAACCGACCGTAGGGATCACGCCGGCAGAACAGCCGCAACGCACGCCGCCGCACCAGCGACAGCACTCCTGTCACCGTCTGATAGAGCGAATCCTGATCGGTGGAGAACAGCTCGGTCCTCGGGTAGCTCTGGAGCACCTCCAGCATCCGCTGGCCCGAGTAAGAATCGAGCGGGACGCCGGCCCGGTGGATCACCTGCAGGACCCGACGGCCGATCACCGGAATGCCCAGCACGTCCTCGTGCAGCGCGGTGGCGGTGAGCATCCCCAGAAAGCGGTGCTCACCGGAGACCTCACCACGCCCGTCGAAGGTCTTGACCCCGATGTAGTGGGGGTAGACCGGGCGGTGCACGGTGGAGGGCACGCTGGCTTGGGTGAGCACCAGCAGACTCCGGGCCAACGGGTCCACGTCAGGCCCGGTGCTCACACCCCGGGCGGCCACGCTGTCCCGGCGCAACACACCAAGCCCCGACGCGAGCACCGCCCGCAACCTGGGCACGACGTCATCCGCAGCACCTCCAGGGGACTGGCACACCAGCTCATAGCGCCGGTAGCCGAGAAAAGTGAAGTGCCCGTCGGCCAGCCAGCGCAGGAATGCCGCGCCGTCGGCCACTTCCTCAACCGGCAGCGCAGGCGGGGCGGTATTCAGCGTGCCCGCGAGAGCGCGCGCGACACCAGCCATCCGGTGGGTGTCCTCCACCACTTCCCGAACATCCGTGAGCACCCTGAGTAGCCGCTGCTCCACCTGCCGGGCCCGGTCAGGATCGACGATGCGGTCGACGTCCACATACATCCAGGACTCGACCAGGGTGTCGGTAGGCGCTTCGTCTGGGCTGGAGCCAGTCAGTACCTCCCGAAGGGCTCCGGTGAGATCGCGGCGGACCACGACGATCGGATGCACGAGCCGCCGCACCGAGACTTTGACCCGGGCCAACTCAGCGACTACCGAGTCCACCAGGTAAGGCATGTTGTCGGTAACGATCTGAACGATGGTGTCCCGGGAGCTCCAGCCGTCCTGGACGAGAGTGGGGTTCAGCACCCGGGCCAGTGCCCGACCGGGCACCCGCTCAGCGGCCAGCGCGAGATGTGACCGGACCGCCGCCGCCAGCTCGGCGGGCTCCGCACCGCCCAGCTCGTCAGCGGGGACAAGCCGGTAGTACAGCGCGATGAGCTCGGCGAGATCGCTGCGCACCGTGGGCTGGCCGTTAATCGCCGACAGCGGACCGGCGGACCGTCTCGGGCGGCGCCCACTGTGGTTCAGCGGTGAGATCGGGCAGCCGCAGCAGCGGGTTGGTGACCGCGGCAGCAGGATCATCTCCGTCGATCAGCTTCGGGGCTAGGGCCAGGCCAGCCGCCCAGCGCGTTCCTAGGACACGGTAGCGAGGCACGGTGGAGCTGGTTTCGACATCAACCGCCGTGGAATCGCCATTGCCACCTCTCTCGGTAGGGTGGGCGTCAGCGGGAATATCACGGCTTTCCTGATACGCGGCGAGTGCCTCAGCCAGCAGGTCCCCGAGACCCATCGGGGATGGCTCATCCTCGCCCGCTGGGTCCTCAGTCGCGGGTTCCCATTCCAGCGACCGCGGCGTCGGGGCCGACGGCGGTCCGGAATCCGGGAACTCGCGCCGGGTCGACGGGAGCTTCTCGGGGTCTTCTGCCCGGACGCTGTCGGTGGCTTCGCCCTCCAGGGTGATCTCCGAGTCCGCTGGGGGCTGGACCTGGTGCACCTCGGCAACGGGTGTCTCGTCAGCACAATCCTCGGCGGGTTCCACCGCGCGGCGCCGGCCGGAGCGTCCTGGCGACACTGCGGCCGTGGGCAACAGATCACTCACGAACACCAGGGTGCCACCACCTCGGCGATGCCGTGCCCCAGGCTGCCACAGATCGAGCTCGCTCGGCGACTCGGCGGACTGCTCTTCGGCGGGTCCCGGTGATACTGGGCCCGGGTCTTCGGCCGCCGGTGTCACCACCGCCGGGGGGGCAACCGCCGGGGGGGCAACCGTGTCCACATCGAGTCCAGTACCCCCCGTTCCGGCGTTGCCGAGCAGCCCGGCGACTTGGCCGACTAGGCGAGCTTCCTCGCTGCGCGCGGTTCCGCAATTCTCCAGCAGCGTAGCGCGCGCGGCTTCCACGTCTCGGCAGTGCCGGCCTTCAGCCGCACGGGCCGCACGCATGCAATGCAGGGCATCAGCGAACTCGCCCCGGGCCTCGTGCACGTGGGACAAGCCCTCAAGACATTCCGCGAGTACCGCGTCCACCCCATGGCGCTGGGCTCCCTCAACCGCATCGGCGAGCAGAGTCAGCGCCGGCTCGTGACGGCCTTCGGCGAGGTGCACTCGAGTGGCCAGCGCCAGCCGCAGCCTGCCGACCGCACCGGCGGCGGCGGCGCGCACCGGCCGCCGCAGCAGTGGCCGCACTTCTTGCGTGGCGGCGTCGCCAGCGTCACGGTCGAGCAGGGCAAGCACGATCTCGTGCATCAGCCGCGCACTCACCTCGCCGCTGTCGTGCTCAGGATCGGCCAGACCGGCCAGCAGCTCGCGACCTTCCCTAGCCTTCGCTTCGGCCTGCGCGGTCGCGGCCCGGCGGCGGTGGCGCACCGCGTCCACTGCCCGAGCGGCGGCCCGCAACAGCAACGCGGTGTCGTGGTCAAGGCCCGGGTCCTCACGATAGAGTTCGTCGGCCTCCTCGAGCGCTGCTGTGACAAGCTCGTCACAGCCGAGCGCGACCGATACCTCCGCCACGGCGACGAGCGCGCGGCCCCTCAGCACCGGAGCGACGTCGTCGCCCGCGGCCAGCACAGCACGCACCGCATCGAGCGCGGTAGCGGGCTCGCCCAGCGCGGCCGCGCACTGCGCTAGCTCCACGCGCAGCTCGTGCCGCAAGCCCGGTGACGTGTCAGCGTCTCGAACCGCCGGGAAGAGTCGGTGAGCCGCTTCCCCATGCCGACCGAGACGGTTGAGCGCGAAAACCGCGAGGTGGTCCGCCTGCAGGATGGCCACCTTGTCGTCCTGCGCGGCGGTCACCGCCCGATCAGCCAACAGGAGCGCCAGCTCTGGGGCTCGCCAGCGCAACAGCATCGCCGACTCCACCAGCGACGCGGCTTCGCCCCCGTTGGTCGGCATAACGGTCCGGACTCCTTCGCGCGCCGTGCTGCTCACCTCCCACTCCCCTCAATGTTCCCACTCATCAGACGCCCATGCCCGGTCAATTTCGCGTCAGCCTGCGGTGAGTCACGCGGTGTGGCCGCGCCGCCTCCACCCCGAGTCGCTCGATCTTGTGCTGCTCGTAGGCCTCGAAGTTGCCCTCGAACCAGAACCAGGAGGCGGGATTCTCCTCCGTGCCTTCCCAACTGAGAATGTGGGTCACCACCCGGTCCAGGAACCATCGGTCGTGGGAGATCACCACCGCACAGCCGGGGAACTGTTCCAGCGCGTTCTCCAGCGAGCTCAGCGTCTCGACGTCGAGGTCGTTGGTGGGCTCGTCGAGTAAGATCAAATTTCCGCCCTGCTTGAGGGTCAGCGCCAGGTTGAGCCGGTTGCGTTCCCCACCAGAGAGCACTCGCGCCGGTTTCTGCTGGTCGGGACCCTTGAATCCAAAGGCGCCGACGTAGGCCCGGGACGGCATCTCGGTGTTGCCGACCTTGATGTAGTCCAGACCGTCGGAGACCACCTCGAACACCGTCTTGTCCGGGTCGATGCCCGCGCGCTCCTGATCGACGTAGGACAGCCGCACCGTCTCGCCGACCCTGACCGTGCCGGAGTCGGATCCCTCCACACCGACGATGGTCTTGAACAAGGTTGTCTTGCCGACTCCGTTGGGACCGATGACCCCCACGATGCCGTTGCGTGGCAACGTGAAGGACAAATCCTTGATCAGGAGGCGGTTGTCGAAGCCCTTGTCCAGGTGCGACACCTCCACCACCACGTTGCCCAGCCTCGGACCCGCTGGGATCTGGATCTCCTCGAAGTCCAGCTTGCGGCGGTACTCGGCTTCGACTGCCATCTCCTCATAACGCTGCAGCCGGGCTCGGGATTTGGCCTGCCGGGCTTTTGCCCCCGATCGCACCCAGGCGAGCTCGTCGCGCAGGCGCTTCTGCAGCTTCTGGTCCTTTCTGCCCTGGACCGCGAGGCGGTCGGCCTTCTTCTCCAGGTAGGTGGAGTAGTTGCCCTCGTAGGGGTAGGCCCGGCCGCGGTCGAGCTCCAGGATCCACTGAGCGACGTTGTCCAGGAAATACCGGTCGTGGGTGACGGCCAGCACAGCACCTGGGTAGCTGGCCAGGAACTGCTCCAGCCACAGCACGCTCTCCGCGTCCAGATGGTTGGTGGGCTCGTCGAGCAGCAGCAGATCAGGCTTGGACAGCAGCAACCTGCACAACGCGACCCGACGCCGCTCTCCCCCGGACAGGTGGGTCACCGGCTCGTCGGGCGGCGGGCACCGCAGGGCGTCCATCGCTTGCTCGAGCTGCGAGTCAAGATCCCACGCGTCGGCGTGGTCGAGCTCCTCCTGCAGCCGCCCCATCTCCTCCATGAGCTCTTCGGAGTAGTCGGTGGCCATCTTCTCGGCGATCACGTTGAACCGGTCGAGCGTGGTCTTCACCTCCCCCAAGCCCTCCTGGACGTTGCCCAGCACCGACTTGTCCTCGTCGAGGGTGGGCTCTTGCTGCAGAATGCCCACGGTCGCGCCCGGCGCTAGGAACGCCTCCCCGTTGTTCGGTTGGTCGAGCCCAGCCATGATCTTCAGCACACTGGACTTGCCAGCTCCGTTGGGCCCGACCACGCCGATCTTCGCACCGGGATAGAACGCGAGGGTGACGCCGTCGAGGACGACCTTGTCGCCGTGCGCCTTACGCACCTGCTTCATGGTGTAGATGAACTCCGCCACGGCCGTGATCGTAGAGGTGGCCGCCGAGGCTAGGCAGCGCGGCCGGCCGCCGCCCGCCCCGGCGCGGTGCTCACACGGGAACGCTCACCAGCGGGCGGGCCGCCTCGGCCAGCTCGGACAGGCTCACCCCGTACGGTGAATCCGCGTCGTCAAGCACGTCTGACGGGTCTTCACCGGGGGAGGCCAGGACGTCCTCAGCCGCGCTACGCGGAGGCTCCGCACAGCGCTGCTTGCGCACGGTGGCGGCACATCGAGCCAGGTCCGGGCCGACCGCGTTGGCCTCCAGCTCAATGACCGACCGACGCTCGCCCCGCTCGGTGGTCCACTCCCGGGTACGCAGTTTCCCTCTGACAATCACCGGGTCGCCCTTGACCAAGGAGGCGGCGTTCTCGGCGAGCCTGCGCCAGCAGCTCACCGACAGATACAGGCTTTCCCCGTCCACCCACGACTCAGACGCCGTGTCGAACCGGCGCTCGTTGCAGGCGACCCGGAAATTGAGCACGAGCGCCCCGTCCGGACCCACCCGGCGCGGTCGCATGTCACTGACCAGCGTTCCCACCACAGTCACCGGTGTCTCTCTCATGATCACATACCCTCCTGTGCGGCCGTCCCGCCCTCCTCGGCGGGATGCCGGCCCCTCGGCCGACGCCACCCAGGCTGCGCGATCAGCAGGATCCGCGACAGTAAGCCATGATCGACATGTGGATGGCCGGGTACGGTGTGCATAACTGCACTGGCGTACCCGCGTCAAAATCCGGGATTGTCAGGGGTCAGTGCTACTTCGCGTGGTGCCCACGACCCGGACAGCGGATCGGGACTTCCTGCATCGATCTTGTCTCCTGGACGACGATGGCCGGGTCAGCCCAGACGTGGGGCGGATCATCGCCGACGGCTACCGGACACTTGCCGGGCATCCGACAGTAGATGACTGGCCAGCACCATCGGACCCCTCGTATGGTGGACGCTCGCCAAGACCAGCACGGTTCCGGAGGTGAATGATGGTCAGCACGAGTTCGGTACCTCGGACCCGGCTGGAACAGCTGGTGGGCCAACTGCGACGCACCAACACCGAGTTCTGCGAGGATTTTAAAACTACCTCGGTGGAACTCGGCCGCAAGCTCACCGTGTCCGAGCGACAAACCACGCGCTGGATGGCTGGCAAGATCGACGGGCTCCCGCACCCGGCCGCGTGCCGTGTCCTGGAGCAGATGTTCGGCGAGCGAGCGGAGCAGCTGTCCGGCCCGCCTGACCCCATGCCTCGGGCCGAGATCGCCAGGACCACGCCGCCCCATCCCACAGCGACGAACGAACTGGTCGGGAAGATCACTATGCAGAGGGAGGTCGCGATGGCCGCCGCGGAGTCCTCACGTTTTGGACAGTTCGCCGAACAATCCAACGTCGGCCCGCACACCCTGGAACAGTTTCGCGCCGACCTCACCAGGATCGCGATGACCTACCCGAACCGCCCCGTCTACCCCGCCTTCGTGGAGGTCCGAGAGCTGCGAAACAGGGCATTCGAGCTCATAGAGGGCCGCCAGCACCCCGACCAGAGTCGCGACCTGTACCTCATCACCGGAGTGCTGTGCGGGATACTGGCCAACGCATCCTTAGACCTGGGACGGCTGCACGCCGCGGAGACGCAGGCCCGCACCGCTTTCCTCTGCGCCGAGCTCGCCGGGAACAATGCGCTGCGCGCGTGGGTGCGCGGCACCCAGAGCCTGGTGGCCTATTGGGACGGCCGGCTGCGCGCCGCGATCGAACTGGCCGCTGATGGTTGGCGCTACTTCCCCGAGACCGGCACTGCCCGCGTCCGGCTCGCGGCTATCGAAGCTCGCGCCCACAGCCGCCTACGCGACCACCGCGCCGCCGAGGATGCCCTCACCCGCGCCCAGCGGGCCCGCGACGAGGTCCTGGGCGAGGACAGTCCCGGCGGGATGCTCGCCTTCCCCCTCGCCAAACAAACCTGGTACGCCGCCACCGCCCGGCTCTGGCTCGGCTGCCAAGCCAATCTCTCCCGCGCCGAACAGGATGCGGCAAGCGCGATCCAAAGCTACGAGACCGACGCTCCTGAGGATCGCCGCCTCGGTGAGCTGTGCCTCGCCCGGCTCGACTTAGCCTTGGTCCGCCTCGGCCGTGACGACCTGGAAGGCATGGCGGTCCAGATCCAGGACGTCCTCGCCGTTGCCGGCCAACGCCGCACGGACAGCGTGGTCCGGCGCCTCGGCCAGGTCGCCATCGCGCTGGAGCGGCCCCGGCTTCAGACCTCCGCCCTCGCGCTTGATCTGCACGACGAGGTCGTCAATTTCACCCGCCACTCGACGGCCCCAGCCCTGCCCGGATCAGCCACGTGAACACCTCCGTCGTCGGAATCCTGCACCCCGGCCACATGGGCGCGGCGATTGCGGCCCAACTCGTCGCCAACGGGCACACCGTGCTGTGGTGCCCGGACGGGCGCAGCGCGGCCACGGCCCACCGCGCCGACCACGCCGACCTTCATCCGGTGCCGCTCGTGGATCTCCTCCGCCAAAGCCTGGTCGTCCTGTCGATCTGCCCGCCTGCCGCAGCCGAGGACGTCGCCACAGACGTCGCTCACGTCGAGTACGAGGGCATCTACGTCGACGCGAATGCCATCAGCCCCGTGCGCATGCACCGCATCACGGCCCGGCTCACCGAAGCGGGTGCGGAGGTCATTGATGGTTGCATCTTCGGGGCGCCTCCTGGCGAACACCCACCCGCCCGGCTCTACCTTGCCGGACCGGAAAGTGCTCGCCACCGGGTTGCGGACCTGCTTACCGGGACGTTGGCGGAACCAGTCCATCTCGGGGAGCAACTGGGCCAGGCCAGCGCAGTGAAGATGGCCTTCGCTTGCTACCAGAAGGCGAGCCGTGCCCTTGCCGCCCTCGCCCACGCGCTGGCCGATGACCTCGACGTCACCGAAGCCCTGCTTGCTGAGGCGGAGCGGATGCCTCGCGACATCCTCGCCAACCGCGACTACCTGCCCAGTGTGGCCGCCCGGGCGTGGCGCTGGGCTCCGGAGATGCACGAGGTCGCCGATACCCTGCGGGCACAGCAGTTGCCCTCGGATCTCGCCCTCGCGGCCGCAGCGGTCCTGCAACACTGGAACGACAACAGCCCCGTACCGACAGACTCGCCAACGGCGGCCCTCCGACGCCTGCACGGATCGAGCCACCGGGAACGTTGATTATGTGACAGCCCTCGTCTGTCAGACGCCCGTTCCTCAAGGGTCCGCCCGCAGATCGGTCCGTCCTTCAGCCGAGCATGCGCCGTCCGCTGGCACCACCGGAGGCGATTCAACAGCGGATTTAAAAGACTCATCCGTGCGCGGCTCCCGACCCGCGATCGCCAAACCGGCTGCCAGGGCGGCGACGACAACGCCGAGGGCTCCCGTGACCGCGAGCGCCCCTCCAGGAACCACCTGGCCGCCCACCGCAACCACAGCAACCGCTACGACAGGCCACGTCCACGGCGAGGCGAACACGGCCGGCCACGCCCTACCTCCCCAACGCCGCACTTCGTCACCGGCCTTCCCGACGGTGTCGCGATCACCCCGAAGCATCGCAAGGGTGTGCTGCTGGACGCTGTATCTGTCCGGCGTGTCGACGCTTGCCGTGGATGGTCCTACTATGGGTGGATTCGGCGACACCGGGGGTGATCGCGTGCGCACCGTCCGGTCGGCCATCGGCTTGGGACTCGCGGCGGTGCTGGTGGCGGTCAGGACCTCGCCTCTGCTTGGCTACAATGACCCCTCGCGAAGGCTGCCCGGACCGCGCAAGGGGAGCACGAAAACAACCAAGTGCCCTTCTTGTTGAGAAACAGCGAGCAAGAATCCTGATGGCTCATACAGCTGTTTGGAGTGCGGGCATCTCTTCGATGAACCTCCGCAAAGAGAGTAACGAATGACCGCTCCGTCGTTCGCTAACTCTGCACTGGCCGTAAGCAACAGAATCGGGCGCTACTTCAGCATTGTCAGCATGCTTCCCGCCCTCTTTCTCGTACTGTGGACCTACGCACTCATCGCAAGCGGGGCCTGGCGGAACGCACCCGACCTCAAGTCCATGACGGCCAGAACCAGCCACTGGTCGCTGGCCGGAGTGGCGTGGCTGATAATTGCCACGTTACTCGTGGCCCTGTTTCTACACCCTTTTTAGTTCGCCATGACCCAGTTCCTGGAGGGGCACTGGGGGAATTCCCCAGTTGCGATCGGCGCAATGAAATTGAGAATTGTCCACTACCGCAAGCGCCAACGACAACTAATAAAACAATATCATCAACGCCAAGATGTTCTGCGAGAACAACTTGGTCGACTAGCCGCGAGCGATTCTAAACACCAGGACACCGCCCGCGAAGGTGGCGACCCGGACGAGTGGAACAGAGAGGCGCGTGAGCGAAATAAAGAAAATAGTCTCCTCCGCAGCAAACGTGGCGATCAACTCATAGTCCACGTAGTGAGCATAGAGGCGGCTGAGAAGCGGCCGCAGCGCTACCCGAAAGAAATAAACCGGGTGATGCCGACTCGGCTGGGCAACGCGTTGCGCAGGTTCGAGGACGCCGCAGGATCGCAATACCGCCTGGACGCTATTCTTACGGCACCCCACTTCTCGCTCATCGCACCGGACGAACACACGCAGTACCTGCGAGAATCCCGGCAGTAGATGGATACGACGATCAGCCTCTGCACCGTATCATTCCCCGCGACGATCATAGCCGTCGTGTTTCTCATGACTGATGGCCTGTGGCTGCTGGTGTCCCTCATTCCATATGCCCTCGCCTACATCGCATATCGCGGGGCCGTGGCAGCAGCCGACGAGTACGCGACCGCGGTAACGACAGTGATCGACCTTGACCGGTTCCAGCTTTACGAGAGTCTGCGAATTGACGCTCCAAGAGACATTAAGGAGGAGCGGGCAGCTAACGTGCGGTTAATGAAGTTCCTTGAGGGAGACGAGTCGGCCAATGTCCGCTACTCGCGGGACGTCCGCCTGGCAGAACAGCGGCTACCGCGCCGACCGAGGAAACCGGGCTGACCAAGGGTGCCAGGTTCACCTCTGGACTCGATTACCACTGTTCCGGTAGTGGAGGTGACCGGCGACTTCCGGTGAGGTCCTGACGTGCTGATCATTCCCGAGTATGCGTTTGGTGCGCAATACCGGGCGGATGAAATATTGTTCGCCACAACTGGATTGTTCGTCACACGCTGTTGTCGCGGACGGGGCTGCGCTGGGCCAGGCGGGCAAGGAGCGCGTTGTGCGCGGCGAGTTCGGCCTCGCCGTCTGCCTCGGCCTCGCGGGCGAGTCGGACGGCCTCGCGGGCGTCGCTCCGGGACCACTGCACCAGCAACGCCACCAGCACTATCACCATCGGGAGCTCTCCCAAGGCCCACGCCATCGCCGCGCCCGCGCGCTGATCGGCCAGCAGGTCGGGCACGAACGGCAGGGCAAGGGAACGGTAGTAGTCGCCACCGATCACCGTCGCCGAGTGCATCAGCGAGATCCCGAAGAACACGTGGAAGAGCATGGCCGCCAGCAACAAGCCAAGCTTGCCCAGGTGGGAAATCCCGCGCGGAGGCGGGTCGGTGCCGATGATGAGCCAGTAGTACGCGTAACCCGTCAGCAGGAAGTACGCGTTCGTCGCCAGATGCGCCCAGTGTGACGACGCCGCTGCGTCATACAGGTCAGTGAAATATATGACGTAAAACGACCCGACATACATACCCAGGGCGATCAGTGGGTGCGTGGCCACCCGCACGACCCAGGAGCGGGTGAAAGCCCGCAACCACTCCCGCGGCCCCGGCGGGGTGGCCACCCCCGCGGGGGGCAACGCCCGCAGCGCCAGCGTCACCGGCGCGCCGAGCACGAGCAGAATCGGGGCCATCATCGACATCAGCACGTGCGCACCCATGTGCACGCTGAACATCGCCATCGAATAGCGGCCGATACCCGACGACGTGGCGATCAGGATGACCGCGCAGCCGCCCAGCCAAGCCGCCGTGCGGCCCATCGGCCAGGCCGCGCCGCGCCACGCCAACCGTCGGACCCCGGTCAGGTAGCCACCGGCAAGTACCAGCGCGGCGACCCCGAACACTAGGTCCGGTCGCCAATCGAGGAACAGCCGCGCCGGGGTAGGCGGGCCAGCCAGGTCATAGCCCAGCAGCACCTCGGTACGGCTGAACCGCGCGGTGATCGCCCCGGGCGGCGCGGTCCCGCTCAGCGCCGCGGCCAGACCGATCGTCGCGAACATGACCAGCACCTCGACGCCACCCAGGCGCAGGATGGCCACACGATCGGCCCGCTCGGCCACCGCCGCCACCGCGCCACGGCGGTGCGACCAGCCGATGACGCCCAGCGCCAGCAGTGCGGCCACCTTGCCCAGCACCAGCAGCCCATAGGTGGTAAGCATCTGGTCAGGCCGGACTCGGACCAGTGCGTTGATCACCCCGGAGGCGGCCATCACAATCCAGCAGACCAGCGCCAGCCGAGAGAACCGGGCACAGGCCAGCCCGGCGTGCTCACCCCGGCGGGCCAGGTGCGCCAGCAAGGCGATCAGGCCGCCGACCCACAGCGCGGCGGCGACCAGGTGATACAGCAAGCTGTTGGTGGCGATGTCGTGGGCGCCCTCCGCCGAGGAGTGCCCGGTCAGCGCCACTGGCGTCAGCCCGGCGATGGACAGCGCGAACGACCACACCGCCGCGTTCCAGGTCAGTGCGGCGCAGCAGAACCCGGTCAGCACCAGGGCTATCCCCGCAGTGAGCGCCCAGGCCCCGATGGGGGACATCGCGGAGGCCATCGACCCCAGCAACCACGGGTGCAGCACGTCGGTCACCGGGCGGCCCAATGCGTCCGCGGCGAGCAGCGGCACCATCAGCGCCGCGGTCAACGCCCAGCTCAGCGCGGCGATCCGCGCCATGCGCACGGCGGCGTAGCCGCCGGTGTCGAGGTAACCTGACGGTTGCGGCGGCACCAGGAACGCAGCCAGCAGCAGCGACCCCACCGCGGCCACCGCAGCGCTTTCGGATAACACCCGAGCAGCTGGCAGCGCGGCCCGCGTGAACAGCCCGGGATCAGACAACCCCAGCCCGCCACCGCACAGCCCAGCGCCCACCGCCATCCCCAACAGCACACCGGCCACGACCAGCAAGCCCCACCGGACCCGTACCGCTCCGATGCGCCGACCACCCACCCCCACGACCCTAGACCCCCACCCCACCCACCCCTGCGGCATTCAGCGGGCTCAGCGGGGTTATCCGGCGGTTTTTACCCCGCTGAGCCCGCTGAATGCGGCTGCCGGCCAGGTGTCGATACGCTGTTCGTCTGCCCCCGTAGCTCAGCCGGATAGAGCAAGCGACTTCTAATCGCTAGGCCGCAGGTTCGAGTCCTGCCGGGGGCGCTAGCTGCACAAACGGACGCTACGGTGCTAGCATACCGCTTGTAAAGCTAGAGATTTGAACCCCACGATGGACG
>JBOHFY010000149.1:0-6378 GCA_050699895.1 Pseudonocardiaceae bacterium | reverse complement strand
CATCAAGCTTGGTCAGGAAGAAGTCGGTGATCCCGTTCACCCGCGCCGCGTAGCGCCCGATCACCGCGTCGAACCAGCCGACCCGCCGGTCTCGCCCGGTGGTGACCCCGATCTCCCCACCAGTCTTGCGCAGCCGCTCGCCCATGGCGTCGTGCAACTCGGTGGGGAACGGGCCCGAGCCGACCCGGGTGGTGTAGGCCTTGAGGATCCCCATCACAGCGGTGATCTTCGTGGGGCCGATGCCCGACCCGGCGCAAGCGCCGCCCGCCGTCGGGTTCGACGAGGTGACGAAGGGGTAGGTGCCGTGGTCGACGTCGAGCAGGGTGCCTTGGCTGCCCTCCAGCAGCACCGTCTCGCCGCGCCGCAGCGCCTGGTCGAGGAGCAGTCGGGTGTCGGCGATCCGGTGCGCGAAGCGCGCGCCCTGGCCGAGCACGGTGTCCACCACCTGCTCGGCGTCTAGCGCGCGCCGGTTGTAGACCTTGACCAGGACCTGGTTCTTGAAGTCCAGCGCGGCCTCGACCTTCTGCCGCAGGATCTTCTCGTCCAGCAGGTCCTGGACCCGGACCCCGACCCGGGCCACCTTGTCCTGATAGGTGGGCCCGATGCCGCGCCCGGTGGTGCCGATCTTGGCTTTGCCCAGGTAGCGCTCGGTAACCCGGTCGATCTCGACGTGATACGGCATGATCAGATGCGCGTCGGCGGAGATCAGTAGCCGCTCAGTGTTCACGTTGCGGGCCCGCAGGCCGGCCAGCTCGTCGAGCAGCACGCCGGGGTCCACCACCACACCGTTGCCGATGACGTTGGTCACACCCGGGGTGAGAATGCCCGACGGGATGAGATGCAGCCCGAAATCCTGCCCGTCAGGCAGCACCACGGTGTGGCCCGCGTTGTTGCCACCCTGGTAGCGCACCACCCACTGGACCCGTTCGCCGAGCAGGTCGGTGGCCTTGCCTTTGCCCTCGTCGCCCCACTGGGCACCGATGAGCACGATCGCCGGCATGTGGTACTCCAACAACTGGTGGGGAAGACAAACAACGGTGGGATTCGCCGCGCTGGCACGCCGAGGCGAGCGTAGACCCAGGAGGTGGGAATGGTCAGTGCCGTGGTGCTGACCTGCGGGTCTGCTCGGTGGCCCGGCGCTGGGGGCGCCGACGTGACGGCGGTGCCGGCCCGTCCCGGACGCGAGGAGCTCCGCGACATACTGGCGGGTCTGGACGGTCGGCGGCTGGTGGTCTGCGGCACCGACGCCGACCTGGCCGCGGTGCTCCTGCGGCTGCTGCGCACCGACGCGGTGGGGACGGTTCCGGTGGGCTACGTGCCGTCCTCGGCGTCCTCGGCCGTGGCCCGGCTCTGGGGCCTGCCGACGGCGCCCTCGACGGCGGCCGGCCTCGCGCTGCACGGCGAGCCGGACCGGGTGCCGCTGGTGCGGGACGACTCCGGCGGTGTGCTGGTGGGGCTCGGGGTGGTGCGACCGCTGGACGGGGTGGCCTACTGCGACGACGAGGTGGTGCTACGCGGGCGGGCCGCTCGGCTGGAGGTGGCGCCGGACCGCGCGCTCGGGCTGACGGTCCGGGTGGTGCGCCGCGGACTGCCGGGACGCCGGGTGTGGTGTGTCGCCGGGCGCGCCGTGCAGCTGGGTTGCCAGCCCACCGGTGTGTGGCGCGACGGTGTCGCCGAGCGCACCACCGACCGCTGGACCTGGTACCGCCACACCGAGGACTGGCGGCTCATCCGGGGTTGACACCTGTCGCCGTGCGCCAGGTTCAGTCACTCCGGTAGAGCCGTTCGAGATCGACCAGTTCGACGTCCCGCCTGCTCGCCGCCGCGCGCCGGAGCTCCGAGGTGAACCCGGCGCGGGAGAACACCAGCAGCCGGGGGGGCGTCGGCGCCTGGGAGTCCGGCAGGAGATCTCGGAGATGGTCCAGACGGGTGATCTCCGCCACGTCAACTGGTCGCCCCGTCGCCTTGACCTCGCCGATCGCCACCACCCGACGTGGCGCGCCAGCCGACGTCTCCACGACGACAACGTCGATCTCGTGGCCCTGGCGGTGTTCCCGGCAGGCGATGGTCGCTGGGAGTACGTCGTGAGCCGACCCACCCAGAGTGGTGGAACTGGCGTGACTTAAACACCATTCCCGGGCGAGATCCTCCAGATGCGGACCGTATATCTTCGAGGCGACAGTGTCCGCATTCGCGGTCCAGACCTGCGTTGCGCGCCCACGCACGAGCAAGCGTTCGTTGGGTCCGATCACAAGTTCGTGCAGCCGGATCAGCGGATCGGTGAGCCGGTAGATCCCTCGCCGTTCCCGGAACGCATCCTCAAGGCGGGCGACCAGACCAACCTGCTGCAACCCGGCCAGCAGATGAGCGATGGCCGTGGCGGGCCTGCCGATTCGCCCGGCGATCTCCGAACGACGCGCCGCGCCGGCCGCGATGGCGGTAAGGACACCGTGATAAGGCGCGGTATCGGTGACCCCGGATTCCTCCCGGAGCAGCAGGCTCCCTTCACGAAAGAGCGCGCTCGCGGGGTTGAGCAGGCGCTGGGTTACCCATCGATCGAAGGACTCCCGGCTCGACGGAGGCCCGAACGCCATCGCTCGGTAAGCGGGCGTGCCGCCGAGCAGAGCGTGCACCCGAAATGCCAGTTCCGGGTCGTCGGTCAGTTCCCAGAACGAGGCGGCCTCGCGGTACCAGAACGGCTGCAGCACCAACTCGAGGGTGGCCCGACCGCGCAGTGGCGCACCACCGCCGAGCAGATCGCGCATCACGGTCAGCGCGCTGCCGCACAGGATCAGCCTGGTGCGCGTGTGCCGTGAGGCATGGCTGCGCGGGCTGAGCGCGATCTGGATCACCGACGGGAGTGCCGGCGTCTGCGCGACGAGGTTCGGGAACTCGTCGATGATCACCGGTACCGGTTCGGGCACCGCGCCCCCCAGACCGAGCAGGGCTTCGATCACGTCGAGCCAGCTGTCGAAGGCCAACGACGCGGGAAGCCCAGCATGACGAGCGTAGGCTGTGCTCAGTTCCCGCAGGTTCTGGCGATCCGACTGTTCCCGTGCGGTGAACATGAACCCGCCGGTCGCCTCCGCCAACAGCTCCAGCATGAGCGTCTTACCCTGCCGTCGGCGTCCGTAGAGCAAGCCGAGCGTCGCGCCGGCCGACGGGTCGCTCACGAAGTCGACGAGGGCATCCCACTCCCGATCGCGGGCATGCAGCTCATCCGGCTTCCGCATCCCACCTCCATGATGGACGAAACTATTATAAACTCAACCATCATAATATTCCACGCGACCCGGAGACAGGGACGCAGGCGCGGGAGGCCGGCGCGCCCGTCCAGGCCGTACTAGCCGAAGTCCACCCACGTCACAATGAGTACGTCGACCCGGTTCTGGTCGGTGAGCAACAGATTAGGTGATCAGTCCACAGCCACCGCCGAAGATCAACTGGTAGACTCCGCCATCGGGGTTGGCGGCATTGATCGACTCGCCGCGTTCGGGCACGAGCGAGAGCATCGTCATGGCCTCAGCGAGCGCGTCAACTCCCGTCGACGGGAGCGCCCGGATCTGGGCGCGGGCGGCAGGGTCGATGTCGAGCGTGACGACATGAAGAGAGCAGTCCTGACCTAGGAGACGGGGACGGTCAGAGGCTGAGCTCGGTTGTGAGTTCACTCCAGGACACGCTGCCTGGCCGGGGACGTCCGGCGCGCTGGACCTCGGCGACGGTGACCAGCATCTGCCGGTGACCGTCGGGGTCCTGCTCACTCATCAGTGCCATCCGTCGCCACATGCGCAGAACATGGCGTAGCTGGTCTAGGTGCAACGTCTGCCGGGCCGCTGCGAGCGCGGCGTCGAACTCGCCCACCTGCTCAGGCAGCAGCGCCGCCCGGACCGCCTCCGGAGAACCGAACCGCTCCGCAGCGATCGCGTCCCCCACCCACTCCACAGGCGGCTCCAGCCCGTCAACGTCCACATTAGCCGCCGACCAACGGTGCGGCTCGGGGAGGTGTGCGGCGGCCTGCATGAGAAACATCCTAACTCCCAGCATTCAGGTTCCCTGACCTGTCCATCGATCAGCAGCGACACCGTCGCGCGGCGGGTTCCGGTATCCGCGAGCCGGAGGGTGACCGAGCGAGTGTGTGCTTCCAGCGCGGCCGTGACGCAGGGCCTGCGGTCGACACCCAGCAGGGTGTCCCGGATAGCCTCGTAGTCAGCCACCAACCGGCGGGCTAGCTTACGCAGCCGGGCCGGAAGGCGGTCCCCGACTGCATCACGCAGGACCGGGATGAGTCGGATCCCATCCTCCACGTTCCCCGAGACTGGAGGATCCGAGAGCGGCGGTGGCTTCATCCCGCTGCGCCAGACCCGCTGCGCCAGACCCGCAGCACGGGCCGGTGGCGTGGATGGCGCACCGCAGGCTGCTCGGACGGCGGACGCACTACGCCAACCCGCCGGTACCAGTGGCTAGGCCGAACCATCAAGATGGGCGCGTGCAGTCACGTTCAGTGTCCGACCCGCAACTGAGCATCAGCGCCGACGACGAGCTGCGGTCCTTGCCCAAGTGGCTGCGGCGCGAGGACACCCTCCGGGGCCGGGTGCGCTCGGTGCAGGAACCCGTGCGGCCGGGACAGATGGGCGGTGCGCTCGACGCGCTGGTGGTGGCTCTCGGTTCCGCGGTGCCGCTGCGGGAGGTCGAGCGGTTGCTCGCACCGGAGGACCCCCAGGAATGATCCCGCCACGCCTGCCCGACCCCGCCCGGTCCCGCGCGCTGTTGATCGGCGCGAGCCACTTCGCCGCCGGGACGGACTTGCCCGCAATCCCCGCCGTGCGAGCGAACCTCACGGACCTGCGGCGCGTGCTGACCAGCCCGGACACCGGGGTGCTGCGGCCTGAGCGCTGCCGAATGTTGGCCGATCCGACCAGCGTGGACGAGGTCGGCGCCGCGCTCTCCGCAGCGGTGAGCGCGGCCACTGACCTGCTGCTGGTGTACTACGCCGGGCACGGGCTGGTGGACGACCGTGGCCGGCTGCACCTGGCGCTGGCGCACACCCAACCGCACCGAGCTCGATGGACCGCGCTGCCGCTCGAGCTGCTCCGCGAGGAGATCGCGACCAGCGTCGCCGCCACCCGCGTGCTCGTGCTCGACTGTTGCTTCTCCGGCCGGGCGATCGAGACAATGGCCGACGCTCAGACGGTGATCAGCGGCCAGCTCGATGTGGCCGGTACGTACACGCTCACCTCCACCACCGCGAACGCCCCCTCCCACGCCCCCGTCGGAGATCGGCATACCGCCTTCACCGGGGCACTGCTGCACGCGCTGGACAATGCCGATCCGCTCACCCTCGACCAGATCTACACCGCGATCGACCGTGACCTCGCGGCGCGGAACCTCCCCCGTCCCCAACGCCGCGCCGTCAACGCCGCCGGAGACCTCGCCCTCTCCCTCGGCCCCGCCACCGCGCCCCGCCCCACCGAACCACTCATTGAGCGTTCCGACTCCGACCCAGTACGATTCGCCCACTCCTACACGCTGCCCAAGGTCGCGCTATTCCTGTTCCGCTTCGCCCGCCGCGCCATCTGCATAGTCCTGGGTATCGATTTCTTCTCCCTGGCAATGGATAGAGAATTCGGGACGCTGGTCACCGTCGGGACGCTCGCCCTGATAGTTTGGTTAGTCGGCTCCCAGTACAGGAAGTTTTATGTAGGCGAGCTGGTCGTGGACCGGTCCGGTCTCACCGTCCAACGCAAGCCTGTGGGCGCCCATCTCCCGTGGCGGGACATAGCCCAAGTCGGAGTGCTGCAACCCGAACGCGGATCGCTCAACCTGCGCCTGCCCGCAGCCCCATACACCCGGAAATCTCTTCTCGTGGTGCGGCTGCTACCGGAGGTTCCCGCCCCAGATGTCCAGAGCTTGCTGTCCGACGAGCATCGGCAGCTCGGATACCTCGGCCTGTGCACATTGGACAGCGTCGGGTCCTCTCCCCCAGAGATGATCAGCGCACTGGAGCGGTTCGCTGGAGCCAAGCTCCTCCATAGCCCCCGGCAGTTCCTTGATCGCGACCCCCGGCTGCGCCCCACCATGGTGTAGCGGACACAGGCTCGCCTGGTCGAGAACGTCTGCAGAGCACTCCGAACGCCGACGTCCAGCCCCGAGGCGGGGACCCGTGCTTGCCGCGTAACGCTCGACTCTGAACTGGGCCGCAGCATGGGCTTCGGGGTATTCGGCGGTGCGTTAGGCCACTCAGTAGCACTGCAACAGCGCTTCGGCTTCATGGTGCCCACTGGTGATCGTTGAAAGTGAGCTACGGCTACGCCGCAACGACACATCGTCACCGTTGCTGGCTACCGGGGTTGATCGTGGTTTGTGTGCGTTCGGCGACAC
>JBOHFY010000148.1:0-4022 GCA_050699895.1 Pseudonocardiaceae bacterium | reverse complement strand
CAGGTGCGGCGCCTGGAGCCGGACTCGGTGGCGGTGAGCTTGCTGTTCAGCTACGCCAACGACAGGCACGAACGGCGCCTGTGCGACGCGTTGAGCCGGCTGAACGTGCCGGTCACCCGATCCAGCGCGCTGCTCCCAGAGTTCCGCGAGTACGAGCGGGCCTCGACGTGCGTGCTCAACGCCGCCGTCCAACCCGTGATGCGCCGCTACCTGTCCAACCTGACCACGCGGCTCCCCGGCCCGACGATCACCGTGATGACCTCGGGCGGCGGCACTGCCGGTGTCGATTTCGTGGCGGCCGCCCCGGTGCACACGCTGCTGTCCGGGCCCGCGGCCGGTGTCGTCGCGGCGGGTGCCGTGGGGCGCCGCGTTGGTTTCCCGGACGCGATCGCCTTCGACATGGGTGGCACGTCCACCGACGTGTGCCTGATCAGGAATGGCCAGCCGGAAGTGTCGAGCTCCGCGCGGATCGCCGGGTTGCCGTTTCGCACCCCGGCGGTCGGGATCCACACGGTGGGCGCGGGCGGCGGGTCGATCGCCTGGGTCGATGCCGGCGGCGCGCTGCGGGTCGGCCCGCGCTCGGCAGGTGCCGAGCCCGGCCCGGCCTGCTACGGGTTGGGGGGCACCGAGCCGACGGTCACTGACGCGCACTGCGTACTGGGCCACCTCGACCCGGATCGGGAGCTGGGCGGGGGGTTGCGGCTGGACCTCGAGGCGGCCAAACGCGTCGTCGGGGCGCTACCGGAGCCGGCCGGTGGGGCGCCCGGGATCCTCGCGGTGGTGCGGGCCACCATGGCGCGCGCCCTGCGCAAGGTCAGCACCGAGCGCGGCATCGACCCGGCGGGGTTGGCGCTGGTCGCCTACGGTGGCGCCGGCCCGCTGCACGCGATGGCGCTGGCCCGCGAGCTGGGCTGCCGCGCGGTGCTGGTGCCACCGGCGCCAGGAGTGCTCAGCGCGCTGGGCCTGCTGCTCGCGCCGGCCCGCTACGAGGCGTCCCGAACAGTGATGGCGCGGGCCGACGAGGATCTCACCGCCGCCTGGCGGGCGCTGGAGACCCAAGCCCGCGAGGAGCTGGAGCGCCAGGGGGTGGCGGGGGAGATCACGCTGTCCCGCCTGGCCGACGCCCGCTACGCCGGCCAGTCCCACGAACTGCGGATCGCCGCCGAGGCCGGGGCGGACCTGGCGGGGTTGCTGCACAGCGCCCACCGGGAGGCCTACGGGTACGCCATCCCCAACGAGCCGGTCAGGATCGTCACGCTACGCGTGGTGGCGCGGGGTGAACCGATCCTGTCGCGGCCACCGGCTGACTGGGATCAAGGACCGCCCACTCCGGAGCGGGCTCGCGAGATCGGCATCGCGGGCCAGACCGTGCGGGCGCGGGTGGTGTCCCGCGCGGGGTTGATGCCCGGTGACGAGGTCAGCGGCCCAGCGTTGATCGAGCAACCGGACACCACCACGGTGCTCGCTACCGGCGAGGTCGCCGTAGTGGACGACGCGGCCAACCTGGTGGTGCACCTGCACCACTGATTGGTGCGCTCACTCTATGACACCAAGCGGCTCGCGGCCTGACGGATCTGGCCGGTGAGGGTGTCAGGCACGAGGTCGTCACGGCCCCAGACGGCGAGGAGGGCGGCGAGCGGCCGGGCTGTGGTGACAGCGGGGTGTCGCAGGCAGGTGGCCAGGGCCGGGAAATCGTCCGGGCGGTGACCCTGGCCCACGGCCCGGATGGCTGTTCTGATTTCGCCTTCGGTGCCTGTGCACTCGAAGGGTTTGGTGCCCCTCAGCCCCGCCATCCGCTCATACAGCTCCGCGAGGTCGGGGTTGGCGAACAGGTCACTGCTCGTCTTGCGGATCGCGACGTGGCGTCCGAACAGCGCGGAGGTGGCGAGGAACACCCAGGCGCACTTCGCGCAGGCCCGGCACCAGCCCTCGCCCCTGGTGCGATTGCAGCTCGCGGTGTGCAGGTAGGCGTCGATGTCACCAGACAGGGAGGCGATGATCTGCAGTTCGAACAGTGGGCGCAGCGGGCTGCTGTAGACCGGCGCGCCGGGCAGCCACTGGTCGCGGTAGGTGCGCAGAGTGGCCTCACACTCGTAGCTCTTGGTCCATTGGTGGTTGACGGGGCGGCCGAGATAAGACTCGATGTTGGGTTCGTCGTCGCTGCGGGAATTCCCGGCCAGGACGAACTGGCTGCCGCGCAGGTACCCAGCGAGCATCGCCGCGACCGCGAGATAGGCGGAGTAGGGAGTGTGCCCGTTGGGGTGGTTCGCCGCGTTCAAAGCCAGCAGTTCGGGCAGGATTTCGCGCCGGAGCACGACGATGCGGCCTCCGGCCGCGAGAGAGTGAGCCAGGCCACGCTGCTGAGACGTTGGGTTATAGAGAAAGAAATCGACCGGCGAGGTGGCGCTGCCCCGGACGGCGAGCGTGAGGGCGAGTGAGTCTTTGCCGCCACTGAACATGACCAGCGGCGGTGTCGTCGTGGCGGCACCGCCATCAGTGGTCCTTGCCGGATCTAACGGTGCGCCCTCGGTGGTCAGCGCGGTATCGGTTGCGGCCTTGATCTCGAGAAACCCCGGAGTGGTGAAGTCGATGGCGTTGCGGTAGAAGAATTCCCCCATCGCGCCCGGCCAGAACGACCGCCACCAGGCCAGCTCGGCGGCGTCCGGGGCCGGAAGCGCGACCTCAATGACCGGGCTACAGAACGCTTTCCAGTACGAGAACGCCTCCATGATGGCCAGGGCCCGGATCAGCCGCCGCGCGATCGGGCTGTCCACCCGCGTGGTCTCATTCAGGTGCAGGCCTTGTAGTTCCACGACCGGCCGAAACCTCGTCTCCCCGGCAGCAAACTGGAACTCCAGCGTCACCGCCGAATGACTACAGGTCGCGCGGGCGTACTCAATGCGGAAAATCGGATAGGACTCCCGCAGCCGCCGCACCTGGGCTTGCCGTGAGACATCAGTGACCACATTGTGCACGCCGGCAGGCTACCAGGCCCGCCGGCCCGGCGAGATAGTCCAGGATCGACAGGTGCGCGAGCTGATACTGCAACGCGCTGAACAGCACGCCCTCGTGGTTCGGCATCCCTGGCGCTTCGATCACCACGCGATGGCCAGGCGGGCGTGTCGTCTGTCGATGTGGGTTCGGGGCGAAAGCTGGTCATCGGGCGTGTCCGCCGGGTAAGCGGTAATGACGGGCTGGGTGGGTCGTTCACGGTTCCACCGGTGCAACAGATTGGCCGTGTGAATGGCGAATTTGTCGCTGTCAGGGCCGTGCGCAATCACGCCCAGCTCGGTCGATTCGCTGCTGTGCGGGCGTAGCACGAGGTAGCCGAGGGTCCCGCCGCCGTACAGGGCCGCGCCTGCCCACCGCAACGCTGGGTTGACCAAGGCACTCTCGCGCGCCGCAGCTCCTACGGAGAGTCGGGCAAAGCGGCTGCTGATGGTGGCCAGCCACAGGTCAAGGTGCTCAACGGGCTCGCGGTCTCCGATCGTCACGCCCGTCCAGTGCTCGTGCGCGGGATAGGTGAGAGCCTGGCCAAGCGCCGCCTCGTCCACGATGTCGGCGGCGTCGAGTTGGAGGACGACGTCATCAGTGAGCTGGACGGAGCGTCCAGCATGGGCGGTGGTGCCACGCATGGGCACAAATCCGCACACCGGTGCCGATCGGCTGACCATCCTGCCCGGCTGCTTCAGGTCGAACGCAATCGAGCGGGTAAGGCCGCTGCTGTGCAAGCACAGTGGCACTACGATGCGGCCCCCGACGACGAGCTGCTGCCACCACGCCGAGGCGAGATCCCACGCCCCTGCGGTGACGATGATCCGGTCATAGGGCGCACCGGCGGGGTGACCGTCCGCGCCCTCTGCGCAGATCACCTCGACCTGGTGGTATCCGGCCGCGGTCAGTCCCGCCCGGGCCCCGGCGGCGAGATCGTCATCGATCTCGATGGTGAGGACCTTGCCAGTGGGGCCGACCAGTTCTGCAAGTAGTGCGGCGTTGATGCCGGTGGCCGTGCCGATCTCGAG